>CAZFUH010000004.1:0-33546 GCA_964522235.1 uncultured Rhodanobacteraceae bacterium | reverse complement strand
TGGGCAAGCAAAGAAAAGTGACTCGGCGCGCAGGGATGCGCGACGAAAAAAGCCATGGAAGGCATCGAGGCATCCATTAAGCGAGGCAAGAAGACCGTACCGATTCGCGGTCGCGACAGTCGATTTCGCATTGCTGAGCGAGCAGCATCCGCCGCGAAGCTTGCCGGCGAGGAACCGCAAAACCTGAAGCGGGCGCGGGATACGTCCAAGAACCTAGACCTCGGTGAGCCAATGGCGGTGGTGACGCGACTCACCGCGGACCACACGCAGGTAGAGATCGCGCAGATCGGCGGTGACCGCGCCTTTGTCGAATTCGCGTCGATCGAGCACCGCCACCGCCGCGATCTCCGCCGAGGTCCCGGTCAGAAACACCTCGTCGGCCTCGAGCAGCTCTTCCAGCGTGACCGGTCGCGACACCGCTCCGCTCAGCTTGATCACCGTGTCGCGGGTGATCCCGGGCAGGGCGTCGCCATGTTCGACCGCGACGACCTGGCCGTCGCGGACCATGAACACGTTCTCGCCGGTGCATTCGACGACAAATCCGTTGTCGTCAACGAACAGCGCTTCGCCAAAGCCGCGGCCGCCGGCCTCGCGCTTGGCCAGGATCGAGTTGACGTAGTTGCCGCACAGCTTCAGCGGCGGCAGCGCCGCGGCCGGATTGCGCCGGTACGGCGACACCGTCAGGCGCACGCGCTCGTGGCCCAGATGCGAGGTCCAGGGCATGGTCGCGACCATCAGGTGCCGGCTCAATGGCTCGACGTCGAGGCCGAGCGAGCCGGTACCCAGCCACAGCAGCGGCCGGATGTAGGCATCGCGATGGCGGTTGGCGCGCAGCACGGCCAGGGTTGCGGCTTCGGCCTCGGCATGCGGGAATGCCATGCCGAAGACATCGGCACCGCGGCGCATGCGTTCCAGGTGGTCACGCAGCCGGAACACCGCGGCGCCATCGGGCGTCGCGTAACAGCGGATGCCCTCGAACACGCCGGTGCCGTAGTGCAGGGCATGGGTGGTCAGCGGCGCCATCAGTTCGCTGGCGTAACCGAGGCGGCCGTCGTACCAGAGCAGCGGCCCGGTTCGGTTGCCGGCACTTGATCGAACAGGCACCGACCTTGGCGCGCTGGCTCGGGATCGGGCAGGTGCAGTCTGCGCTGGCGCCGGCGCATCAACCGGATCGTTCGGCAGCGGTTGTGTGCCTGCGGAGGCTTCCGCAAGCGCGGACGTGCTGGGGGCGACATCTAGGGCGAGGGACATGGCGTGATCTCTATTGAAAGACAGTCGTGGAGTTTCTCGATCTGGTGCTTCAAGGATTCCGGTGCGCGTTCGCCGTGTACGGTCAGGGCGATGCGCCACTGCGTGCGCTCCGGGTCCGGGTGTTGCGCACCTTCGATCGCGATGGTCGCGAAGCCGCGGCGCTCGGTCAGACCGAGCACGCGCAGCAGGGCGCCTTCGGCGGTGCGCAGGACCAGATCAAGCCGGTAGTGCATCGGCGGGCTCCGGCGCGTCGAGCATGGTTGCGTTGCTGTGGTTCGGGGGTACCAGGGGCCAGACGTTGGCGCGGGCATCGATCGCAACGTGCAGCAGCGCCGGTCCGGGCATCGCCAGCAGTTCCCGCAGTGCATCGTCGACGCGGTCGCGACGTTCCACGTGCAGGGCCGGGATGCCGAACACCCGGGTCAGCGCGGCGAAGTCCGGGTTGTCGGACAGATCGACCTCGCTGTAGCGCTGCTCGAAGAACAGCTCCTGCCATTGCCGGACCATGCCCAGGCTCTGGTTGTCGAGCAGAACCATCTTGATCGGCAGCCGGCAGCGGGCGACGGTGGCCAGCTCCTGTACGTTCATCATGAAGCTGCCGTCGCCGCTGACCAGGACCACGCAGCGCTCAGGCAGGGCGAACTGGGCGCCGATCGCGGCCGGCAGGCCAAAGCCCATGGTGCCGAGCGCGCCGCTGGTCAGGTGCTGGCAGGGGTGCTTGTGCAGCCAGTGCTGGGCGACCCACATCTGGTGCTGGCCGACATCGCAGGCGACGATGGTACCGGCCGGCGCCAATTCCGACAGGCGCCGGATCAGTGCCGGCGCGTAGACGCCGGCACCGGGCGCGTCATAGCGGGGCTGCGATTCCAGGCTCATGTCCTGGCAATGGTGGCGCCATGCGTGGTCGTTGCCGAGTGCGCGATCGGCATCGCCAAAGGCATCGGCAAGCACGCTCAAGGCCAGATCGACGGCGCCGGGTACGGCGATGTCGGCGCGGCGCAGCTTGCCGATCTCGGCGCGGTCGGCGTCGAGATGGATCACCCGTGCCTCGGGCGCAAATTCGGCCAGCTTGCCGGTGGCGCGATCATCGAAGCGGGCGCCGACGACGATCAGCAGGTCGGTATCCTGCACCGCCATGTTGGCGGCACGGGTGCCGTGCATGCCGAGCATGCCCAATAGCAGCGGATGGCCCGCGGGCAGGGCACCCAGACCTTGCAAGGTCAGTACGGTCGGCAGGCCGCTGCGCTCGATGAAGCGGCGGAACTGCGGCACGGCATCGGCCAAGGCAATGCCGCCACCGCCGTAGACCACGGGTCGTTGCGCTTGCGCAATCGCCGCCAGTGCCTGGTTGATCGCAGTTGCCGGCGGTGCCGGCAGGCGCTCGGCCGCGGCCGGCACGCATGGCACGAGTCCCTGGGCATTGGCCTGCTGCACGTTCTTCGGCAGATCGATCAGCACCGGTCCGGGGCGCCCGCTGCGGGCGATGCGGAACGCTTCGCGCACGACCTCGGGAAGATCTTCGACTCGACGCACCAGGAAGCTGTGCTTGACGATCGGCAAGGTCATGCCGAATACGTCCAGTTCCTGAAAGGCATCGGTGCCCATCAGCGCGGTCGGCACCTGACCGGTGATGCAGACCATCGGCACCGAATCGAGCAGGGCATCGGCGATGCCGGTGACCAGGTTCGATGCGCCTGGTCCCGAGGTCGCGACGCAGACGCCGACGCGGCCGCTGGCGCGGGCATAGCCGTTCGCGGCCAGCGCCGCGCCCTGCTCGTGGCGGGTCAGGATGTGATTGAGCGAGCTGCCGACCAGGGCATCGTAGAACGGCATGATCGCGCCACCGGGGTAGCCGAACAGGACGTCCACGCCCTCGGCCTCCAAGGCGCGAACCAGCAGGCCGGCGCCGTTCACGCGGCCGCCTCGCGCGGTTTTGCCGGAGCCTTGCCGGCGCTGCTGTCGGCATCTTCGTGCAGCCAGCTCATCGCCGCGCGCAGCTTGCGTCCGACGGCTTCGATCGGGTGATCGAGATCGGCCTGCTTCAGGGCCTTGTAGTTGGGATTGCCGGCTGCGTACTCGGCAATCCACTGGCGTGCGAAGCTGCCGTCCTGGATCTCGGTCAGGATCTTCTTCATCTGCGCCTTGGTGTGTGCGTCGACGACGTACGGTCCGCGCGTCAGGTCGCCGTATTGCGCGGTCTCGGAGATGAACTCGTGCATGCGCGTGATGCCGCCTTCATAGAGCAGGTCGACGATCAGCTTCAGCTCATGCAGACATTCGTAGTACGCAACCTCGGGCTGGTAGCCGGCCTCGACCAGGGTCTCCCAGCCAGCCTGCACGAGCTTGGTCGCGCCGCCGCAGAGCACGGCCTGCTCGCCGAACAGGTCGGTCTCGGTCTCTTCCTTGAAGCTGGTCGCGATCAGGTTTGCGCGCGCGCCGCCAAGGCCGGCGGCATAGGCCTGGGCCAGGCCGGCGGCCCGGCTGCTGGCATCCTGGTGCACGGCCCAGACACAGGGCACGCCGCGGCCGATTTCGTATTCGCGCCGGACCAGGGCACCCGGTCCCTTCGGTGCCACCAGGACGACATCGAGATCGGCGCGCGGCTCGATCTGGCCGTAGTGGATGTTGAAACCGTGTGCGAACAGCAGGCAGGCGCCGGCGGCGATGTTCGGTTCGAGGACCTCGCGCCACAGTTGCGGTTGCACCATGTCTGGCGTCAGCACCGCGACCAGACCGGCCTCGGCGGCGGCCTGCGCCGGCGGCTTGACGGTGAAGCCGTCGGCCTTGGCCTTGACCTCGGTCGGGCCGCACGGGCGCAGACCGATGACGACGTCGTGGCCGGAGTCGCGCAGGTTCAGGGCATGGGCTCGACCCTGGCTGCCATAGCCGATGACGGCTACCTTGGGCAGACGGGTCGGAAGCTGGGTGGCGGTTTCGGCAGCGGGCATGGCGGTTTTTCCTCAGGCAGTGACGGTGACGGGGATACGGGTTTCGGTTTCGGCGACCGGATCGGCCGGCACGAACGGTGTGGTGACGGCGCCGGCGGCGGCCGAGCCGACGGTCTGCGCGTATTTGGCGAGCGCGCCCGCACGCACCCTCGGTGTGATCTGCACCGGCGGACGCGCGTCGAGATCGGCATCGGTATCGAGACGGCGAGCAGCGACATCGATGACCACGCTGTCGCCGTCGCGCAGGCGAGCGAGCGGGCCGCCGCGCGCTGCTTCCGGCGCGATATGCCCGACCATGAATCCGTGGGTTGCACCGCTGAAGCGGCCATCGGTGATCAGCGCGACGTCGTTGCCCAGACCCTGGCCGACCAGGGCCGCGGTGACCGCGAGCATCTCGCGCATGCCCGGGCCGCCGGCCGGTCCCTCGAAACGGATCACGACGACATCGCCGGGCTGGATCCGGCGCGCCTGCACGGCGGCGAATGCGGCCTCTTCGGAATCGAACACGCGAGCAGGTCCTTGATGTCGCTCGCGGCCGTGGCCGGCGAGCTTGACGATGCAGCCGTCGGGTGCGAGATCTCCGTACAAGATCGAGTAGCCGCCGCGCGGTTTGATCGGATTCGACACCGGTCGCACCGCGTCCTGATCCAACGGCGCTGCCGGCAGCGCATCGAGTTCGGCAAAAAGGCAACGGCCGGTGACCGTAGGGATGTCCTCGATCAATCCGGCCGTTCGCAACCCACGCGCAACCAGGGCAGTACCGCCTTGCTGATACAGCTCGGCGGCGGTGTAGCGGCCGCCAGGTTTCAGATCGGCGATCACCGGCGTGCAGGCGGCAGCGCGTTCGAACTCGTCCAGCTCGAAGGCAATGCCGGCCTCGTGCGCAATCGCCATCAGGTGCATCACGGCATTGGTCGAGCCGGCGGTCGCAGAAACCGCGCGTGCGGCATTGCGCAGCGCCGCTGGCGACAGGATCTGACGTGGTGTCGGGCCACCGTCGCGCAGCAGGGCCATGACCTGTTCACCGCAGCGCCGCGCGGCGGCCGGCTTGTCGGGATCGGTCGCTGGAATGTCGTTCAGGCCGAGCGGCGACAGACCGAGAAAGCTCAGCACCATCGCCATCGTGTTGGCGGTGAACTGGCCGCCGCAGGCGCCGGCTCCAGGACACGCAGTGCGCTCGATCTCGGCCAGGCCGGCATCGTCGAGCGTGCCGGCGGCATGTGCGCCGACGGCCTCGAACACGTCCTGGATCGTCACCGCCTTGCCACCGCAGCGGCCGGGCAGGATCGTGCCGCCATAGAGCACCAGTCCGGGCAGATCCAGGCGCGCCAGTGCCATCGCCGCGGCCGGAATCGTCTTGTCGCAACCGACCAGGAGCACGACCGCGTCCAGGCAGTGGCCGCGAACCGCCAGCTCGATCGAGTCGGCGATGACTTCGCGCGAGGCCAATGAGGCGCGCATGCCGGTGCTGCCCATGGCGATGCCGTCGGTGACGGCGATGGTGTTGAACTCGACCGGCGTGCCGCCGCCAGCGACGACGCCGGCGCGGACGTGGCCGGCGAGTTCGCGCAGGCCGAGATTGCATGGCGAAACGTCGGACCAGGTGTGGATCACCGCGACCAGCGGCTTGGCGATCGCGGTCTCGTCGAGGCCGGTTGCGCGCAGCATCGCCCGTGCCGGTGCCCGGGCTGGTCCGGATTTGATCGCATCGCTTGGAATAGATTTCGGCACGTTCTGGAGTTCCTGGTGGTGTTCCAGGTCGCCAAAACAAAAAACCCCGCACTTTTCAGGTGCGGGGTTCTTGTTCTGAAGACCGGTTTTCTAAAGTCGTACTGGTCTATCCCGCACCTGGTTGTCGGCTAATAATAAGTACGAGTACAAGGAGGAGACCGCTGACAAGCGCGCTCAGCACCAGCGTGCGCGCCGGGGCGGCGAGCTGGTTGAATTGAGCGCTGATTGTTGCGGTGCAGTACATGCATCGGAGAAGACCACAGCCCTGCGCCGTTTGTCAACGACTTTTTTACATCAGATCGAAATCGGCTGGAGCCAGGCCGCGCTGGTGCTGCTGGACCATACGCAGGAGCACGGTTTCGAAGTCGTGCGCGAAGCCGGCGATGTCGAACAGCGGCGATGCATTGCGCGCATGCAGCAGACGTTGGCGCAGCTCGCGGCGAGCCACGTCGTCGCGGCCGAGCATGACCGCGGTGGCAACGAAGGTGTCGTCGTCGGCGGCGTTGAGTTCGTCCAGGCCGAGACAGTGGTTCAGGCTGCCGGCAACACGCGAAGCAAAAGTCCGGCCCGGTCGGGTCAGCAGCGGGCAGCCGACCCAAAGTGCGTCCGATGCCGTCGTATGGGCGTTGTACGGTGTCGTGTCCAGAAACAGGTCGGCGTGTCGATAGCAGGCCAGATAGGCCTCGTGCGGCTGCTTGGCGAGAAAAACCAGGCGCGCCGGCTCGATGCCGGCGCGGCGGGCGAGGGTGCGCAGCTGTTGCTGAACCTCCGGATGTTTGCCGGCCAGCAGCCAGAGCACCGACTCGGGAACCTGTTGCATGATACGCCACCAGCGCGCGACGCTTTCCGGGGAATACTTGTAGCTGTTGTTGAAACAGACGTAGACGACGTCGTGCTCGGCCAGTCCGAGTGCGGAGCGAGGCGGCGGTTCGCCGACGGTACGCGTGCTGTCGGATGGCTGGAAGCACCGTGGCAGTCGGACCACGGCCTCGCTGTAGTGCCGGCGTTCGTGCTCCGGTATGACATAGGGATCGGCGATCAGATAGTCGATCCACGGAGCACCGGAAGTGCCAGGGTAGGCCAGCCAGTTGACCTGGATCGGCGCCGGACGGCGCGCAAACACGTCGGCCGCCGAACCGCCACCCCAGCCGCGAAGATCGATCAGCACCTGCGGCGCGTCGGCACGGATGCGCTGTGCCATCGCCGCGTGGCTGATCGAGGACAGATCGTGCAGTTGCGCGAACGCCTGATCCAGGCGACGGCGCAGCGGACCGCCATCATCGGCCGTGGTGGAGTAACCGATCGCTTCGATCGCAGTGTCGCCCAGACGCTCGATGAGTTCGGCGATCAGGATCGCGGTCGGATGCTGGCCGAACCCGGACGAGACGAAACCGACGCGGATACGACCGTTGCTGCTGTCGACCGTACGTAGGGCAGGAAGGGCCGGCTGACTGTCCGCTTCGCTGCCGACTCGGGCGGCGAGTTCGGCAGCGACGATCTCGGCTGCCCGGCGCTGTTGTGCCGGTGTCGACTGTTCACTGAGCAGGGCGAATGGCGCTACGCCGGGAACGCCTTTGTCGAGCAGTTCGAACAGTCGCTGCTGACCGCTTGGAAGGTCGTCGTGCCGGCACAATTGCCGGCGAAGATATTGCGCCAGACTGGCTGCGGCTGCATGTCCAGCGTCGAGCGCGAGGGACTGATCGCAGGCCAGGATCGCCTCGGGCCAGCGTCTCAGCTCGTCCAACGCCTGGGCGCGACCGTACCAGGCATCGGCAGAGCCAAGGCCAAGAGCGATGGCGCGTTCGAACGCCTCGAGCGCGGGCTGATCGGCGCCAAAGGCAAGTTGCACTTGCGCCAACGCCAGCCAGCCGGGCGGATAGCCGGGACCGTCCAGGACTGCTCGCTGCGCCTGTGCCAGGGCATCGCTTCCACGATCCAATTGCAGAAGGCACGCGGCAAGGTTGCTGCGGGCAGGTACATGCCCGGTTTCAGTGTTCAATGCAGCCTGATAGTGTGAGCACGCTTCGGCGAGCAGGTTGCGCTCGAAAAGCAGTCCGGCGAGGTTGTTGTGCGCCGGCGCACACGCGGGATCGATGGCCAGCGCTTCACGATAGCGGTGCAGCGCGTGATCGACATTCCCGCGAGCGCGCGCGACCGCGCCAAGAGTGCACAGTACGGCGGTGGCCTCAGGTTGTCGGCGCAAGGCTTCGGCGAGCGCCTCTTCGGCACCGTCGACATCGCCGGCCTGCAGCGCGATGACGCCGAGCAGACGCGGTGCTTCGGCATCGGCCGGATGTTGTTTTGCCAAGGCCTGCAGCCGATGCCGCGCCTGATCGATCCGGCCGGCATGCAGCAGTGCCATGGCCTGTTCGATGCCGCTGTCCAGTTCATCTGCCGCCAAGGCGAATGCTCCATACGCGTGACCACGCAGTTTGCCGTTTCGATTGATTCACTTGCAAGCAATCGAGAACGGAACCGACTGCCAACAGTTGGGCCGGCCGCTCGACGTGGTCGAGCATCGGTTTGTCGCGGCATGGCGATCCGGATCGCGATCGCCTGCTACGCTGGTGTCCATTCTCGGAACTGACACGAAGGTAATGCGGATGGATTTCTTCGCGAGCCAACAGGCGAGAGATGGCAAGGGCGACGCAAGCGTGCTTGTCGGCCGCCATAGCGACCCCATCCCAAGTCGTTGGTTTTGGCCATTCAACCTTGTGTTGCTGGGACTGGCGCTACCGGCACAGGCACAGGACAGCGCCCGGCTGGTCGAGCTGGCCACCATTGAGGCGCAACCACTGGCGGTCGAACTGGAGCTGAGCGGAACGCTCAGTGCCGAGCGCAGCGCACGGCTTTCGGCTCGCGTCGACGGTCTGGTCGAGCGCGTCCATGTCGACGCCGGTGACCATGTACAAGCCGGTCAGCCGCTGCTCGAACTCGATGCCGAGCTGGCCCGGTTGGCAATGCTGCGCATCGGCGCCGAACGCGAGCAGGAACAGGCGCGGGCCGAAGAGGCTGGCCGCCTGCTGGCCGAAGCGCGACGTCTGGCAGAACAGCGGCACGTGGCACGTACCGAGGTTGCGACCCGTGAGGCCGATGTCCGGCTGGCGGAAGCGGCGGCGGCAGCGCAACGGGCACGGGAACGCGAACAACGCGAGCTGGTCGAACGACATGTGCTGAAGGCTCCATTCGATGGCGTGATCGTGCGCAAGTTGACCGAGTCCGGCGAATGGGTCGCGCGCGGGACGCCGGTGCTTGAACTGGTCGCGTTGGATCGAGTTCGACTGGACGTGCAGGCACCGCAGGAGCGCTATCACGAGATCGGGCCGGATGCCCGCGCCACGGTGCGGCCCGACGCACGGCCGGAACTGGTGTTGCCGGCACGGATCGCGGCCCGGGTTCCTGTCGCCCAGGCCGATGGCGCGCGCAGTTTTTTGATCCGGATTCTGGTCGACGACCCGGAGCATCGCCTGCTTCCGGGTTCGTCGGCAACCGCGCACGTCGAATTGGCCGACCGAGAAGGACTACCGTTGCCGCGCATGCCGAGCGATGCCTTGTTGCGCCACCCCGACGGCGGCTACAGCGTGTTTCGAATCGAGCGGAATGGTGAGACCTTGATCGCGCGTCGACAACCGGTCCGCATCGGTCGTCGCAGTGATGGTCATGTCGAAGTCATCGAAGGCGTGGAAATCGGGCAGCAGGTCGTCATTCGTGGCAATGAGGCCCTGCGCGACGGCGACAGCGTCCGCAGCGGAGGCTAGATGGTCTTTGATCGATTGATTCGCCAAGGCACACTGATCGCGGTGGCGACGCTGATCGTCGGCGTGCTCGGCGTTGTAGCGGCCCTGCGCATTCCGGTGCAGATGATTCCCGATCTGGACGTACGAACGATCCGGGTCGATACCGGCTGGCCCGGCGCTACGCCGCAGGACGTCGAGAAGGAGATCCTGATCGAGCAGGAGCGCTACCTGCGCGTCCTTCCCGGTCTGCGCAGGATGGTCTCGACCGCCGAGACCGGCCAGGCCCGAATCGAGCTGGAGTTCCCGTTCGGAGTCGACATCAACGAGGCGATGATTCGGGTCAACAACGCCCTGAGTCAGGTGCCGGCCTATCCGGAGAACGTAGATCAGCCCCGGCTGTACACGAGTTCGTTTTCCGATAACGCGTTTCTCTATTTCAGCCTGTCGCCGTTGCCGGGGAATCCACTCGGCCTGGATGTCGACATGCTGCGCGATTTTGCCGAGGATCACGTCCGGACCCGACTGGAGCGGGTGCCGGGAGTCTCGGAGGTCAGTGTCGGCGGCGGCGCCGCCCGGCAGATCCAGATCCTGGTCGACCCGGCGCGGTTGGCCCAGCGAGGACTCAGTCTGACCACGGTCAGAGACGCGATCCGAAGTCGCAACCGTGATGTCTCTGCCGGTGACATCGACAGCGGAAAACGGCGCTATCTGGTACGCACGGTCGGGCGCTTCGACAGCGTTGCCGAACTGGAGCAGCTGATCCTCAGCCGCGAGGGTGACGCCCTTGTTCGTCTTTCGGACGTTGCACAGGTCCGGTTGGACCACTTCGAAGTACGCAGTCTGGCCTGGTTCGATGGCGAACGCCGATTGAACCTGTCGGTGCGCCGTGAACCAGGTTCGAACGTGATCGCGATCATGGACGCGATGATGCCGGTCGTCGACGTCCTGAATCGCGATCTGCTCGCTGACAATGGCCTGCAAATGCGCCTGGTCAGCGACGATGTCCGCTATGTCAAGGAGTCGGTGGCCAACGTATGGCGCAACCTCGCCATCGGCGCGGTCCTGGCCAGCCTGGTGATGTTCGGATTTCTGCGTTCGGGCAGGGCAACCCTGGTCGCCGTGCTCGGCATTCCGATCTGCACCATTGCCGCCTTCATCGGATTGCTGCTGTTCGGTCGTACGATCAACGTGATTTCCCTGGCCGGGGTCGCGTTCGCAATCGGAATGACGCTGGACAACACCATAGTCGTGCTCGAGAGCATCGAGCAGGCCAGACGGCGTGGTCTGGATCGCATGCGTGCAGCGATCGAGGGTACGCGCGCGGTCTGGACTGCGATCCTCGCGTGCACCATGACGACCGTGCTGGTGTTCGCACCGATACTGTTCATCCGTGAGGAGGCCGGTCAGCTCTATTCCGATATCGCAATCGCGATTTGCGCGGCGATCATCGCGTCGATGCTGGCCGCGATGGCGGTCATTCCTGCGGCGATCGCACGACTAGGCTTCAGCGGAGCGACCCAGGTCGAAGCCGCCGGCAGCGGTTGGCAGGATCGGCTGCTGGGCGCAATTTCTGGCCTGGTCGGGCTACGTCGACGACGGCGCGCCTGTCTGTTGCTGGCTGTACTTGCCACCATTGCCGTCGTCCTTGGACTGACGCCGGCAGCGGAGTATCTGCCGGAAGGCGAAGAGCCGAAGGCGTTCACGCGGATGATCGCGCCACCGGGGTACAGCCTGGCCGAGATGACCTCGATTGCCGATCAGGTCCGTACCGAGCTGGATCGTCACGTCGGCGCCGTACCCGATGACTACGACCGCGGCGATACCGCCGTACCGCCGTTGCGCTACTACTCATTGAATGTCTCCTCGGCAAGTCTTTCGGTACTGTCCGAGCCGGTTCGCGCCGGCGACCTCGACGCGATGATGGAGGGACTGACGGGATACTTCCGCAGTTTTCCAGGCATGCGCGCGTTCTCTGCCCGCGGTTCGATCATCTCCAGCAATGATGGCGGTTCACGGGCAGTGAACCTGGATATTTCCGGTCCAGATCAGGCAGCGTTGTACGCAACCGCGGAGGCGGCCTACCGTCGTGCCCAGGGTTTGTTCGATCAGGCACAGATCAATTCCGATCCGTCGTCGTTGTCGCTCGATCAGCCTCTGGTCGAGATTCGGCCGCGTTGGTCGCGCCTGGCCGAGCTTGGCATCAGCGCCGACGAGTTCGGATACGCCGTCGCTGCGCTGAGCGATGGCGCCTTCGTCGACGAGTTCTTCTTCGAAGACGACAAGATCGACATCTTTCTATTCAGTACCGCCGGCAATGAGCAGAGCCTGGATGCACTGCGTCGCCAGCCGCTGTTGCTGCCGTCCGGCGCCGTGTTGCCGATGGCGGCGGTGGCGGACATCGTCGAGACCGTGGCGACCGACAGCGTGCGTCGTGTCGATGGTCGGCGCACGGTGTCGCTGTACATCGTGCCGCCCAGGCAGATCGCGTTGGAGACTGCGGTTGCAACCGTCGAGGCCGAACTGCTGCCGGCGCTGCGGTCCGCGGGCGAGATCGGTGCCGAGGTCACGATCGACATCGCAGGTGCGAGCGATCAGCTCGATGCGACCCGGCAGTCGCTGGCCGGAAACTTCGTGATTGCCCTGGTGATCTGCTATCTGGTGCTGGTCGCGATCTTGTCCCATTGGGGTTTTCCGCTGCTGATCCTCGTCACCGTGCCGCTCGGCCTGGCAGGCGGCATTCTTGGTCTGGCGCTGTTCAACGCGTCCGCTACGGCACTGGTCGCACTGGGACTCTCGGCCCCGCATCAGCCGTTCGACATGATCACCATGCTCGGATTTCTGATCCTGCTCGGCGTCGTGCTGAACAATCCGATCCTGATCGTCGAGCGCACCCATCTGCACCTGCGGCAAGGAATGACGACCGTCGATGCGGTGCGTGCCGCAGTGGACTCGCGCGTGCGTGCGATCATCATGTCGACCTTGACCACGATCATCGGGATCGCGCCTCTGGTGCTGATTCCCGGAGCCGGAAGCGAACTCTATCGCGGCGTCGGGGTGATCGTGATGAGCGGGCTGCTGTGCTCAACGATCGTCACGCTGAGTTTCCTGCCGTGCCTGCTGGTCGAATTGCTGGAGTGGCCGCCGTTGCGCCGGCGGATGATCGCCGGCGACCGCAGTCAGCCGGTATCGAGCACATAAAAGCGCGAATGCGGATCGAGCCGGCTATAGCCGTAGCGCTCGTAGAGCGCCTGAGCATAGGTGTTGTCGGCCGTGGTCTCGAGCATCAGGTACGCGGCGCCGCTGCTGCGTGCATGCGCGCTTGCGGCATCGAGCAGGGCGCGGCCGGCACCGATGCCACGCTGCGCCGGCACCACGTACAGGTCATTGAGTAGCCAGACCGGACGCACACGTACCGAGGAGAACAGCGGATACAGCTGGACGAACCCCACCGCGTCCTCGCCGCTCTCGGCCAGAAACACCACCGATTCACCGCGTTCAAAGCGCGCGCGCAAAAAGTCGCGGCAGACGGTTGGTTGCGACGGTTGGCCATAGAACTGCCGATAGTCGTCGAACAGCGGCACCAGCAGGTCGAGATCGCCGGGTCCGGCGCGGCGTGTTTTCAGCGTCATGGCAGGCATTCCAAGGTATGTACGAAGCAGCGCATTATGGCTCGAAGCCGTCTGAGAACAGTAGATCGCAAAGTCCGGCATCAGCATCGATGTGCGGTTGCAGCAAAGAGTTTGCCTGTGCAAACACCAGCCGCGGAATTTTGCTGTGCTATACATCGAGCAAGCCGCGTCGGAAAGGGAACCGGGGCTGATGTCAATACGATCCAGAGCGCTATCTCGGGGCTCCTTAGCCGGGGAATCCGAACTTGTCCGCCTGCGCCGGGCGGTGACGCGCCTGGAGGGGGCCGAAAAGTTGCAGCGTGCCCTGTTCGCGATTGCGGACGTGGCCGGATCGGACCTCGATATGTCCGAGATGCTGCGCCGGCTGCATCAGATCGTCGGCGACCTCATGTACGCCGAGAATCTGTACATCGCGCTGTACGACGCCGACACCGACACCATCAATTTCATTCATTTCGTCGACGTCGCGTGCGTGCCGGGCCCGTCGCTGAACACGCCGTTGCCCTTGGCCTCGATCGAGCGCGGACTGACCTGGTACCTGGTGCGCGAGGGTCGACCGCTGCGTGGCGACCACGCGACCATGCAGCGTCAGGTATCCGGGCCATTGCACGTGCGCGGTGTCGACAGCAAGGATTTCCTCGGCGTGCCGATGCTCGACGGAAACGATGCGCGCGGCGCCCTGGTCGTGCAAAGCTACGACCAGCCAAACCGCTTCAGTGCTTCCGATCAGGCGCTGCTGTCGTTCGTCGCCAGCCATGTGCTGACGGCGCTTCAGCGCAAGCAGGCGCATCAGGAACTGGAGCGCGCGGTATCCGCGCGCACCGCTGAGCTGGCTGAGGCTAACCGGATCCTGATCGGGGAAGTGAGCGAACGACAGCGCGGCGAACGCCTGCAGCGCGCGCTCTATCGCATCGCCGAGCTGGCCAGCGGATCAGGCAGCATGAACGACTTCTTTCGCGACGTGCACGCGATCGTCGGCGACCTGATCAATGCCCGCAATTTTTACATCGCCTTGCCTTCCGACGACGGCAGCGAATTGCAGTTTCCCTACTACGTCGACAAGCACGAAGCCAGCCGACCGCCGCGAGCGCTCGGCAACGGGCTCACCGAGCACGTGCTGCGCACCGGCAAGCCGCTGCTCGGACGCAAGGAAGAAGTCGAGGATTTGATGGCCGAAGGCGTTCTGCAGGCTCAGGGTCCGTCATCGCTGTTCTGGCTCGGCGCACCGCTGCTTTGCGCAGGCAAGGCGCTCGGTGTGGTGGCGGTTCAGAGTTACTCGCCGAAGGTGCGGTATACAGAGCGGGACATGGAATTGCTGGTATTTGTTTCCTACCAGATTGCCAACAGTCTGGAGCGTCGCCGCGCCAGCGAATCGCTGCGCGTCGCCAATGCCGAACTCGAACATCGGGTAGCCGAGCGCACCCAGGAGCTGCGCAAGCAGATCGCCGTGCGCGAGCGCATCGAGGCCCGGCTCAAGCACGAAGTCATGCACGATGCCCTGACCGGTCTGCCCAATCGTCAGTACCTGCTTGATCGCCTGCATCGCCTTCTGGCCCGTTTTCGCCGCGAGCCTTCGCGCCAGTTCGCGGTCCTGTTCATGGACGTCGATCGCTTCAAGCTGATCAACGACAGCGTCGGTCACCATGCCGGCGACGAGGTGCTGAAGGAAGTCGCGCGCCGGTTGTCGGCACAGTTGCGTGAGCCGGACGTGATCGCACGCCTGGGTGGCGACGAGTTCGCGGTATTGCTGGAGGACGTACCGAGCGCGGAGGGTGTCGCACGCCGTGCGGACCGGTTGTTGCAGGCGATGGACGCGCCGATGATGATCTCCGGCAAGCGCTTGTTCGTGTCCTCCAGTATCGGCATCGCGCTTTGTGAGCGCACCGATGCCACCGCCGAGGACCTGCTGCGCAATGCCGATGCTGCCATGTACCGCGCCAAGGCCAAGGGTCGGCAGCGCTTCGAGTTGTTCGACGAGCGCCAGCACCATGACGCGCTGCGCGTGCTCGACCTGCAGAATGAGCTGCGGGTCGGGATCGCGGAGCAACAGTTCGAGCCGTACTTTCAACCGATCGTGTCGCTGGCCGACCATACCGTGCTCGGCTACGAGGCGCTGATGCGTTGGCAGCATCCGGAGCACGGGCTGCTCACGCCCAGTTCGTTCCTGAAAGTGGCGGAGGACGCTGACAGCATCGAGTCGATGGATTGGCAGGTCTATGAGCAGGCGTGCGCGGCGCTGGCTCGGTATTCCGGCTTCGATGGATTTCTCGCTCTCAACGTGGCGCCACGGCACTTTCGTCAGCCTGAGTTCGGCATCCGGTTGCTCGAACTGATCAGCAGACGTGGTCTGCGGCCCGAACAGATCTGCCTGGAAATCACCGAAGGGAGCCTGATCGAGGATCCGGAGCGAACCGGACGGTTGTTGCGCCATCTGCGCGACGCCGGAGTGGGTCTGGCCCTGGATGATTTCGGCACCGGCTATTCCTCGCTGGGTTACCTGCACCGGTTCCCGCTGACTACGCTCAAGGTCGACCGCAGCTTCGTCGCCGGCCTCGACGATCCGAGCGACAGCGCCAGCGCCGCGGTTGTGCGTACCGTGCTGGCCCTGGCTGGCTCCCTTGGTCTGACCGTCGTCGCCGAAGGCATCGAGACCCAGGCGCAGCGTCAGGTGCTCGCGGACATGGGTTGCGGCTTGGGCCAGGGCTTCCTGCTCGGCCGCCCGGGAGCACTGCCGACCGGACGCTGAGTGCCTTACCAGCCGGCCAGAGCCGCTCGTGCCAGCGCCGGATGATCGGTGAAAAAGCCGGTGGCGCCGAGGTCGAGCAGACGTTGCATCTCATCGGTCATGGACATCGCCCGGCCGTGCTCGTCGATGGCCAGGAACGGCGCCTCCGCGCGCAGGGTAAACGGGTGCATGGCCAGGCCGAGTTCGCGTGCAGTCGCAGCCAGCGGGTGAACGGCCCCGGTCAACCGGTGCCGCGGCGCCTGGGGATCCTGGGGCGCCGGTTCGATGGTCAGGCGCGGCAGCAGGGCGTTCTTCCACGGGCCGATGCCGTCGATGATGTGCTGGGCCAGCCAGGCCATGACCGCGGGTTCGGCGAGGTCGGCATAGCCCGTGTCCCGGCCCAGTCCAGCCGGAATCCGATCGACGAAATCGCCGTAGAGCGCGCGCAGATCGTCGTTGCGTCGGGCGTGGTAGACGATGTCGTAGGGTTGGGCGAATTCCGGTAGCGGCGGCTGTCGTTCGAGGTCGCCGAGCAGAAGGATCAGCGGCAGATCCAGCCCATGCGCCGGAAGCAATTCACGTCGCAGCCGGATCAGTGGCAGCAGTTCAAAGCATTGAATGTACACGCGCTCGCGCTCGACAAAGCCCTCGGCCACCAGGGTCTCGATCAGAATTCGTGCCAGGTCGAGCTGGAGTGGCTGGCCGTCCGGGTGCCGGGCCTCGTGGGCAAAGTGGGTTGGATGCTTGATCTCCGGGTAGACGCCAACGCGTCGCCCCTGGCTCGCGGCTTCGTGCAGCAGGGCGAGAATCTCGGCCAGGGTCGCGACCTCATAGTGGCCATCGTAGGCGGCGCTGTGCGGGCGCAGGGCTGGCAGGCGCTCGCGTGCGCGCAGGGACTTGATCTCGGCCAAGGTGAAGTCCTCGCTGAACCAGCCCTCGCGCCAGGTGCCGTCGATGCTCCGGCGACTGCGCCGGCCAGCGAATTCCGGGCGTTCGGCGATATCGGTGCTGTCCGACAGCTCGTTCTCGTGCCGCGCAATCAGCACGCCGTCGGCGGTCGGCACCAGGTCCGGCTCGATGAAATCAGCCCCCTGTTCGATCGCCAGCCGGTACGCGGCGATCGTGTGCTCGGGGCGTTCGCCGCTGGCACCGCGATGGGCGATGATCAGTGCCGGCGGCGCCGGCTGGTCGCCGGTACGAGACGGATTCGATGGTAGCGGCTGACAAGCGGTGATCGGCACGAGCAGAAGTACGGTCGAAAGCGGTCGGAGCATGGCGAAACACTACAGTGGCTGACAACGAGAGCGGGAAGAATTGCAGCTCCGGATGGCACAAGCATGACCGATCGGGCTCGGGCGGCGCGGTCGCTGTCGATCTCCCGGGGTCTGGATCGACCAGTCCAAGGGGCCGGATGAAAACCAATCTTTGAGGAATGACAGACGATGAACTACATGCTGATGATCTATGGCGATGAGGCCGACTGGACGTCGATGAACGCCGACGAGCAGCGCCAGTGCTATGCCGGTCACGCCGCCTATGGCGAGGCGCTGACCGCAGCCGGCGTCTTGCGCGGCGGTGCGGAACTGAAGCCTTCCGACGGTGCCAAGACCCTGCGCTTTGCCGACGGTCAACCAGTGGTCACCGACGGCCCGTTCGCCGAGACCAAGGAGCAACTCGGCGGCTATTACCTGATTGAGGTCGACAGCCTGGAACAGGCCCTGGCATGGGCAGCGAAGATGCCGTGCATGAACTCCGGCTCGGTTGAGGTGCGAGCGCTGAACGAGCAGGAATGTTGATGGATCATGTGCCGAGCGCCTGGAGCTCGTCGGCCTGGTGCTCACGGATCAAGGTATCGATGACCGGGTCGAGATCGCCAGCGACGATCTCGTCGAGTGCATACAGGGTCAGGTTGACGCGATGGTCGGTAAGCCGACCCTGCGGGAAATTGTAGGTGCGGATGCGCTGGCTGCGGTCGCCGGAGCCGACCTGCAGCCGGCGCGACTGCGCCTGTTCGGCGACCTGCTGGCTGCGCTTGTCGTCGGTCAGGCGTGCGGCGAGAAGGCTCATCGCGCGCGCGCGGTTCTTGTGTTGGCTGCGCTCATCCTGGCATTCGACGACGATACCGCTTGGCAGATGGGTGATCCGGATCGCCGAGTCGGTCTTGTTGACGTGCTGGCCGCCGGCGCCGGAGGCTCGGAAGGTGTCGATCTTGAGGTCGGCTGGATTCAGCTCGACGTCTTCGATTTCGTCCAGCTCGGGCAGGATCGCGACGGTCGCGGCCGAGGTGTGGATGCGACCCTGGGATTCGGTGGCGGGCACACGCTGGACGCGATGGGTTCCAGACTCGAACTTCAGCCGCGAGTACACGTCCTTGCCCTCGATACGCGCTATCACCTCTTTGTAGCCGCCGTGTTCGCCTTCGCTTTCGCTGAGCAGTTCAACGTGCCAGCCGCGGCGTTCAGCGTAGCGGCCGTACATGCGCAGCAGGTCGCCGGCGAACAGCGCCGCCTCGTCGCCACCGGTGCCGGCGCGGACTTCGAGGAAGACATTGGCCTCGTCGAGCGGATCGGTCGGGATCAGAGCCAGGTGCAGTTCGTGTTCGAGGCGCTCGCGTTCCCCCTGCAGGCGCTCGATCTCGTCCTGGGCCATCGCCCGCATGTCCGGATCGGTCAGCAGTTCCTCGGCCGCCTGCAGCTCGCGACCGCTTTGGTCGTAGGCGGTCAGGGCGTCGGTCAGTGGTTGCAATCGCGAGTATTCCCGCGACAGCTCACGGAAGCGGGCGCCATCGGCGGCGATCTGCGGTTCGGCCAGGAGCAGGCCGACTTCCTGGTGGCGCTCGGACAGCGCCTCCAGCTTGCGATGGATGCGTTCGGAGATCATGAGTTCGTCGACGGTCGTGCAAACAGACGCTGAGCGGCATCGAGCAGGGCGAGATCGCCCTGCTCGGCGGCTTCACGCAGGCGTGCGGTTGGTGCGTGCAGCAGACGGTTGGTCAGGGTGTGTGCGAGCAGTTCCAATGCCTGTTCGGGCGAACGGCCGGCGGCCAGTTCCGCAAGCGCCTTGCCGAGCGCCTCGGAACGGGCCAGTTCGCCTTCGGCCCGAAGTTGCCGCAACGGGCCGACGCTGCTTTGCGCGCGCAGCCAGGCCAGGTAGTGCTCGACCTGCAGCTCGATCAGGGCTTCGGCCTCGCGGGCGCCAGCCCGGCGCTGGTCGAGATTGCGCTCGATGATCTGCTTGAGGTCGTCGACGGCGTAAAGGAAGGCATCCTCGAGACCCGAGCAGTCCGGGTCGATGTCGCGTGGTACCGCCAGATCGAGCAGGAACATCGGTCGCCGCTTGCGCACCTTCAACGCCGACGCGACCTGCGTGCGTTGCAGAATCCGACCCTGGGCGCCAGTCGCTGAGATCACGATGTCGGCCTCGTGCAGGTGCCGGTCCAGGTCGGCCAGCGGCAACGCGAAGGCGGCGTGCCGGTTGGCCAGCGCCTGGGCATGGGCCAGCGTGCGATTGGCGATCAGCAGGCGGCCGACGCCGGCCTGCTCCAGGTGCCGCAGCGCCAGCTCGATGGTTTCGCCGGCACCGATCAACAGCACGGTGGCCCGGGTCAGGTCGGTGAACGCGTCCTGGGCCAGACGCACGGCGCAATACGCGACCGAGACCGGGTGCCGGCCGATCGCGGTCTCGGTGCGGACCCGTTTGGCAATTGAAAAACCCTGCTGAAACAAGCGCTCCAGGTGCGTCCCCAGGGCTCCGGCCTGGTGCGCGCGGCGCCAGGCATCCTTGAGCTGACCCAGGATCTGCGGCTCGCCAAGAACCATCGAGTCCAGGCCGCTGGCGACCCGGAACAGATGACGCACGGCGTCGCCATCGCGATGTCGGTACAGGAACTCGTCGAGGCTGCCGGCGGTCAGGTCCTGGTGGTCGTGCAGCCAGTCGACCAGGTCGGGCTCCCGGTCCGGTTCCAGATTCAGCAACAGTTCGGTGCGATTGCAGGTGTTGATCAAGGCAGCCTCGTGGATACCCGGCAAGGCGATCAGGGCCGGCAAGGCGGCACGAGCGGATTCGTCACCGAAGGCGACGCGCTCGCGCCAGGCCAGCGGCGCGCTGTGATGATTGATGCCGAGTACGAGTAAGGTCACCTGGCCCTCATTGTTCCGCTACCTCCACGTATGGATATCGATCGACTGCCATGGTGCAAAGCGCTCCAGACCTTCCGTCAGGTCCGGCCGGTGGCCACGTCGCAGCGTGGCCCCGGCCAGTGTTCAGCCCGGAGCAGGCTCTTCACCACCGCCGTCTTTCGGTCCACGAACGGCTCCGTACCGGCGTTTTCACGTCCGTGCGACCGTCGGATGTGAGAAATGCCGGCAAGAACCAGCGCACGGGGCAACAGGCTTTGGCAGAATGGATTGTGCGGGCGACGACCGTCCGCTTCAAGCAAAGGAACTCGCATGCAAACGAATCGCATTCCGCGCCCGCTCGCTTTCGCCGCTTCACTCCTGCTCGTCGCCTGTGCAGGCAGCCAGCCGCGTGAACCGGTCGAAGCGCCGCAGGCGCAGCTCTCGATCCCTGAGCATGCCCTGGATGCGCTGCCGATGGAGTACCTGCTGGCTGCCGAATTCGCGTTGCGCGAGGAAAATCTCGATGCCGCCGCCGAAGCTTTTCTGAATGCCGCCCTGGTTTCCGAGGATGTCGGGATCGCCCGGCGAGCGACTCGCGTCAATCTTGCCGCGCAGCGCTGGCAGGATGCCGACCGCGCCTTGCGTCGCTGGCGCGAACTGGGTGGCGGTGAAGGCAACGAGATCCTGCAGACCGAAGCCGTGCTCGCCCTGGGTCAAGGCGATGCCGACCGCGCCGTGGCCTATCTGCTGGCGCTGCTGACCCAGGGTGGAATGCCGGCGACGCGCTTGGCCGGCAGTGCCCTGGAAGCGGCGCCCGACCGCGGTCTGGCCCTGCTGACGCTGGAACGGATTGCCGAGTCCCCGGATCTGGCCGACGACAGCTCGGTGCTGATCGGCTTGAGTCAGCTCGCCCTGCAGCTGGAGCGCAACGACATCGCCCACGCCCTGGCTGAGCGCGCAACCGAGCGGCTGCCGGAAGCGTCGGAGGTCTGGTTCTGGCGTGCCCGCCTGGCCAATGCCGAAGGCGATCCGGAGTTGGCGCGTCGGGTCCTGGCCCAGGCGGTCGAACTCAGCCCCGACGATCCGGACGTTCGCCGCACCTATGCCGTGCTGCTGAAGAACGAACTCGGTGACGTCGAAGCTGCGGCGCGAGCCCTGGCCGATCTACCCCCGGACGACGATACCCTAGCCCTGCGCGCTGCCTATGCGATCGAGGCCGAGGATTACCGGCAGGTGGCCGAGGTGCAACGGGCTCTGGAGACCATGCCTTTGCCGCATCCGTCCGGGCGTCTGTTATTGATTGGCGGTCTCGCCGAAGCACGCGCCGACCAGGTGCTCGAGATCGGAGAAGCGGGCGAGGAGCAGGCGCGCCGGTTGCGTGAGCGTGCGGCCACCTGGTACGAGCAGGTCGGCGAGGACGACGAGCAGGAATACGAGCGCGCCCTTCAGCGGCTGGCCGTGCTCGACCAGCAGGCCGGCCGGATCGATCAGGCGATCGAGCGGCTGGCGGCCGTACGCGAAGTGGCCGATCCGGGCAGCGATGCCTTCGCCGACAGCTTTCTGCTGGAATCGGAGCTGCTCGAACGCGAAGATCGGCGCGACGAGGCGCTGGCGGCGCTGAATCTCGGCCTGGCCGCATTGCCGGATGACGAACGCCTGCGCTACTCGCGTGGCCTGTTGCACGAGCGCATGGACCAGGTCAGCGCTGCCCTCGAAGATTTCCGGACCTTGCACGAGACCGATCCGGACAATCCGGTCTATCTGAATGCCTATGGCTACACCCTGGCTGACCGTACCGAACGCTTTGAGGAGGCCCTGGTGCTGATCGAGCGGGCGCTGTCAATACAGCCCGACGATGTCGCGACAGTCGACTCGATGGGCTGGGTGCTGTATCGACTCGGGCGCAATGACGAAGCCCTGGACTATCTGCATCGTGCCTACGAAGCGCAGCCGGACGCCGAAATCGGCGCCCATCTGGGCGAAGTGCTGTGGGTCACCGGTGAGCACGATCAGGCGCGGGCAATCTGGCGCGCCGTTCAAGACTCCGATCCCGACCACAGTGTGCTGAAGGCGACGCTGGAGCGCTTCAAGCCTTGGTGAATAATGCTGGGAGCCGATCTGTTCAGTTGGCATCGCAACCATCGACTTCGGGCCGCAGATGCCGACGGCGCCAGAACGGCGCCTGCGGCCAGCGTTTCTCCAGGGCATAGAAGCCGGCGCATTGCTCCAGGTAGACGGCGTGGATCTGCGCCATATGGGCGTCATAGCGTGGCGCGGCAGCGCTGTCGCCACGGCGTGCCGCAAGTAGGGCGCGCGCCGCGCACAGCCCGCTGTACAGGGCATTGGCGATCCCCTTGGACGAGAGCGGATCGAACGACAGTGCGGCATCGCCGATTGCAAACCAGGTCTGGCCACAGCAGTGATCGAGTCGACCGCCGCTGGCGACCGTGCCGCTGGCGGCGCTGGCCGGCGCATAGTGGTGGCGCAGACACAGCTTGCGCAAATGTCGCGTCTGCAACAGTTTGTGCCATAGCCGATCGCTCGAGAGCAGGGCACGCCGGTCGACCAGGTCGGCATCGGTGAGATAGGCAACCACGCGCCGTCCATCCGGCAGCAGGGCGCTGTACCACCAGCCGTCTTCGACCGCCTCGACCAGGGTGCTGGCATCGCGGTCCGGGTCACCGTTGGCGCGCAGGCGCAGGTGGAAGGCGAGCAGGCGATCGTCGTCGAGGCGCCGTGCACCCAGTCGGCGCGCGAGTACAGCCGGGCGACCACCGGCATCGATCAACCAGGCGCAGCTGAGCTTGTGGCTGCCGGTCGGCGTGCGCAACAGCAACAGATGGGAACCGTCGGCGCCAAATACCGGGCGGCCATCCAGGCTCAGTCGGGCGGCGTCGATCCGTTCCGCGCCGGCATCGGCGGCGGCGTTGCGCAAGCGGTCATCAAAGCGCTCGCGATCGAGTTGCAGGCCATCGCCGTGCAGCTGGAACACGAAGTCGTTGCCGTGCAGGGTGTCACTGCCCCAGGCCGACAGGGTGCCATGACAGTGACGATGGCGATCGGCGAGTACGGCATCGAGCACGCCCAGTTCGTGCAGCAGGCTACGGGTCGAGGGCGGCAGGCCTTCGCCGATCTTGAATCGATGCCGCGAGCCATGATCGGCAAGCAGCACACGCAGGCCGGCGCCGGCCAGGACCACGGCGGCGGCGGCCCCTGCCTGGCCGCCGCCTGCGATGGCGACATCGTAGTGCGCAAGCATCAGCGAGCGCGCCGATCTAGTCGCGGTTGTAGCGCACCGGCAACGGCGCGTCCTCGGCGTCCTGGTGGCTGTCGAAGTTTGAACCACGCGGCAGTCTGTGCAGCTTCGGCGAAGGTTCATGCTCGCTGAGTGCCGCGGTCGGCATCGGCGCCGCCGCGTCCGATGCGCTGACTGCGTCGGCGGGCGCTACATCGGGACCGTAGGACGCGACCATCATCGTGGCCGGAAACGCCGGTTCGTCGTCGACCCCGGGACGGACCTCGACCAGGCCCATCGAGCCGAAGATCCGCACCATCTGCTCCATCTGCGCTGCGGTACTGCCGTGCAACGGCTTGTTCCAGCTGGTGCGGTTGCCGAACGCATCGATGCGTCGCTGCATCGGCTGCGCCGGATCGATGACGATCGCGTAGTCCTGGTCGCTGAGGACATGGTTGGGTACGCGTGCCGGCCAGAAGGTCGGGATGAACGGATCGTACTTGCTGTCGTAGCCGGCACGGCAGAAGGCGGTATCGGCCTGCCAAGGCAGACCCATCCAGCGGTTGATGTCGCCCGGACCCTGTTCGTGCAGGGGTCCGGTCACGGACAGGATCTGCTGCTGGTTGATGGTCTTGCCGTAGTTCGGTGGCGGTGTGTTCTCCGCGCGCCGACGAATGCGAAACGGCGCGTAGTACAGGCTCAGATGCCGCATCGGCCAGGTCATTTCACAGCCGGGATGAAAGGCGTCGGCGAGACAGAAATCAAGAGCGGCACGATCAAGCATCGCCGGTTGCTCGGCCAGCGGCACCTGCTCGATGCTGTCGGCCGGCGGTACCGCCTGGTCGCCCCAGTCGGGAGTGAAGTCGCCTTCGACCCAACGGCGCAGTACGGTGTACTGGGTCTGTGAGATGCTCGCGTTCTGGCGCGGACTGCCACCAGCTGGCACCTGCATGGCGTCGCCGTACAGCCATGGCCATGGCAGCTGGTTTCCATCCGCCGGACTCGGGGGCCGGAAGCTGTTGAAGACCTGCCGACGCAACTCGGCATTCGGATCGTAGGTCCGCGACGGCGGCAGGCTGGAAAGCCTTGCAAGCAGAACCGGCTCCTCGAAATCGAAGCGGCCGTTGTGCCCGAACATGGTCGCGAATCCCTGGTTGACCCATTGCAACTCGGTCAGACGCCGCAAGATCGGGTAGACGTCGCGGGTGAACGAGATCGTCGCCGGTGGCTGCAGCCAGCCGGCCTGCACGTACAGGTCGTACAGCAGGTCGTACATCGTGCGCTCGGCCTTCACCTGCGGCGCGTAGTTTGGCGGTGCGCTGACGACCCAGGCCGGCTGCACCGGAATGCTTCGTCCTTCGATGGCGACCGTGGCGCTGATCGGGCCGTCGCAGGTATCGTCGTACCAGCCGTCGGCGTTGATGAACGAGTTCGGATCGGCCGGCCGGTAGATCGGCGTTCCAGTCGGCGATGCCGACACGCCGTGACCGGCCAGGAACAGCAGCCGGCCTTGGTCATCGGTACGCAGCTCGCCGATCTTCACCGGCACGCCAGTGAACTGGCCGGTACAGGGTACCGGTCCGGCATCGGCACCGGCGATGGATTGTGGCCCGGCATCGATGATCAGGGTCTCACGTGCGCTCACCGCGGCATTGCGCAGGGGCAGGGTTGTTTTGGCGGCCTCCGGAATGTCCATCGCGATCTGCCACTGGTACCAGGCCGCCTTGCTGTTGGCCACGTGCGCTGTCCAGGTGATCGCGGCCGAGTTCGAGGTCAGCTCCCGCACGACTTCACCGGCCTGGTTGTAACCGTAGATTCGAAACTGTGCCGCCTCGCGCTTGAACGCACCGGCCGCGTCCCGGTAGAAGCCGGGCGGTCGCGGCGCGGGATCGGCGACCAGCGGACCGACGTAGAACTCGTCGGCGCTGTTGCCGACGCGGGCGAGGCCGATCGCCGGATGGATGGCGGCGCGAACGATGCGGGTATCGACGGCGGCGGGATAGTTCACACCAGGCGCATAGTCCGGCGGCCGCGGCGGGTCGGGTTCGGCCAGCGGCACGCCGTTGACGTTGCGCCGATTCACTGACGAGGCCTGATAGACGACTCGGCGGGCATCGGAAATGCTGCCCGCCGGCCGGTGCGCGGTCAGGCTGTGCCAGGGGTTATAGGCCAGATTCTCGCCGTACTCGGATTGTCCGCGGGTGTCGAGATCCTGCGCCGGCAGCTCCAGCGTGGCGACGTGGATCGGCGGGCTGGCCTGTTCGCTCCAGCGCACCGTTGCCGCGTCCAGCGGCATGTCCTCGTCGTTGCTCTGCAACTGAAGCAGGAACCGGAACCGGGCGCCGCTGGCTCTCATCCGTGCGTGCAGGTCGGCGCGCAAGTAGAACGGATCGTTGAAGTCCGGCGCCGGCCCGCAGTCCGAAGATGCGACCGGTTCGAGCTTGTACTTGACATGGCGGCCGTCGCCGAAGTTCGAAGGCAGGACGCTCCAGTAGTCCGTGGTCAGAACCGAATCGACCGTCTTCTCCATGTCCTTGAGGATCTGCGCCGTGACCGGATGCTCGCGCAGGTAGTCGGCGCGCTTGCCGTGCAGCGACTGGCAGGTGAACTCGCACATGTCCTTGGCGGTATCGACGAAGAACACGTCATGGTTTTGCAGGATGAAGTCCTGGGTCGGCGCATCCTGGTCCGGTGCCAGCAATTTCTCGCCGTGGACGCCGAACAGTTTGATGCCGATGCCGGTGGTGCCCTTGAGGTCCGGTCGGCCGGGCTGGACGTCGGCAGAGAACCGTACCCAGACCGGAAACTCCGGCCCCTGCGCGAACACGCCGACGCGCAACTCCTCCGGCAGGTCCGGATTGACTACGAAGCGGCCATGAGCCACACCGTGCAGGCGCAGAAACACCGGCCGGGTCGCCGGGCACCGTCCGGACGCCATGCCCGAGCCCTGGAAGTAGTCGACGAACAGCTGTTTCAGTCCGACGATCGGATCGCTGTCGCAGCAGCAGGGAATCGGCGGCAGGGTCGGTGGCAGGGTGATCGGAGTTTCCGCGCAGGACGCCTGCGAGGCCTGCTCGGGCTTGGGGGCTTTGGGCATTTTCGTTCTCCGCTGGCTCGGTTCAAGGACGCATCGACGGTGCGACCGCGTGTCGGAAAGCCGCTGCCGTCCGTCGCGCCATGACGTAGCCCCCCGGATCGCCGGGCGCGACGCTCGATGATGAACGCTGAGTGCAGGAAATAAAAGCCCATTGTTTCCATCAATTCGAGAATGTCGAATTCATCACGAAACCGGTGACGAGCCGTTCGGGTCGGCCGGTCGATGTTGCCGACTCGCGCTATCATCGGCTGCCGACACCACCAGACCGCGAGGGGCGATCATGCAGGGAGCAGGCGGAACACCAGGCGGCGCGCCGCAGTTCTTCATCGGCCTGCTGTGCGCCGTGGCCGGCGGCTGGCTGCTGACCAATCAGGTCACGATCAGCTCCGGATGGTATTGGCGCATCGGCGGCTACAACAGCTTCGGCCTATCCCTGGTACCGTTCCTGATCGGCACCGGCATGATCTTCTACGATGGCAAGTCCAAGCCTGGCTGGTTGTTGCTGGCTTCCGGCCTGGTGATCATTCTCGCCGGCATCCTCGCCAACCTGCGCATCTACTTCCAGCCGACCAGCCTGTTCAACACCCTGCTGATGCTCGGTCTGCTCGCCGCCGGCGTCGG
This sequence comes from uncultured Rhodanobacteraceae bacterium, assembly GCA_964522235.1. Lineage (GTDB taxonomy): Bacteria > Pseudomonadota > Gammaproteobacteria > Xanthomonadales > UBA2363 > Pseudofulvimonas. The sequence goes on along the minus strand of CAZFUH010000004.1, from coordinate 6,454 downwards.
GCTGATGGCCGCGGCGCTGCGCAGCAAGCCCGGCTAGAAACTGATGGACATCAAGACGATTCTGATGCTCGCAAGCGCCGGCATCATCTGGTTCCTGGGACTGATCCATTTGCTCTACACATTCTGGGGTTCGAAGCTGCTTCCGCGCGACCCCGAACTCATCGCGGCGATGAAGGCAGTGCCGATGATGATCACCAATGAAACGACTGTCTGGAAGGCCTGGATAGGCTTCAACGCCAGCCATAGCATGGCGGCCATCCTGTTCGGCCTGATCTACGGGTATCTTGCAATTGCCCATCCTGTTGTCCTGTACAGCTCGGTCTATCTGCAACTGGTCGGTCTTCTGATGCTTTCGGGTCTCCTGGTTCTTGGGTGGCTCTACTGGTTCAGCGTTCCTTTCATGGGAATCGCCGTGGCCCTGGTCTGCTATGTCGCAGCTCTGGGTGCAGCTCGCGTGTAAGGACCGACGGCTTCGGGACTTGGTCGCCGATCCCCGATCGACCGCTCAGCCTCTGCGATAATCCCGGCTTTCGACTTGATCAAGGTGACTTCGAATGCGCCGGATATCGTTCTCGATCGTGCCATTGCTCCTCATCGCCGGTTCCGCCTGTGCTGACGAGGGAATGTGGCAACCCGCTCAGTTGCCGGAACTGGCATCGCAGCTCAAGGCCCGCGGCCTGGCGCTGGAACCGGAGTCGTTGGCACGTCTGACCGAGCATCCCCTGGGGGCGGTGATCGGTCTCGGATTCTGCACGGCGTCATTCGTCTCGCCCGAAGGTCTGATCGTCACCAATCACCACTGCGCCTACGGCTCGATCCAGTACAACTCGAGTGCCGAGCGCAACCTGCTGACGGACGGATTTCTGGCTCGGACCCGGGCCGAAGAACTGCCTGCCGAGCCGACCTTGCGCGTCTATGTCACCGAAGCGATCGAGGACGTCAGCGAACGCATCGTCGCGGGCCTGGACGCCGGCAGCACCGGCCGCGATCGCTTCGACGCCATCGACGCCGCGAGCAAGGCAATCGTCGCCGAGTGCGAAGCCACGCCTGGGTATCGCTGCGACGTCTACGTGTTCCACCACGGCCAGTCGTTCCAACTGGTTCGGCAGATGGAGATCCGCGACGTTCGACTGGTCCATGCGCCGAAAGAGGCGATCGGCAAGTTCGGCGGCGACATCGACAACTGGATGTGGCCGCGCCATACCGGTGACTACACGTTCTATCGCGCCTATGTCGGTCCGGACGGATCGTCCGCACCATTCGCCGAGGACAATGTCCCGTACCGGCCCCGGCATTACCTGACCGTGCAACCCAAGGGAGTGCAGGACGGCGATTTCGTCATGGTCGCCGGCTATCCGGGTCGTACCAATCGCTACCGTCTGGCCGACGAGGTACGCGCCGCGATCGAGTGGCAGTATCCGACGACGATCGAACTGTATGAGCGCTACATCGCCATCGTCGAAGACCATGGCGATGCCGCAGCCCGGCTCAAGTACGCCGGCAATATCGCTTCATGGAACAACACGCTGAAGAACTTCGGCGGACAGATCGCAGGGCTGCGCCGGGCCGATGCGGTGGCGGCCAAGACCGGTACCGAGGTCGCACTGATGCAATGGCTGGCCGAGCAGGGGGGCGAACCGGGTGCGATCCAGTCCGAAGCCATCCGGGCGCTGCGTGCTGACCTCACCGCCCAGCAGTCGACAAGAGAACGCGACCTGTTGATTCGCAGCCAGCTCGGCAATCTGGGCTTGTTCCGCGCCGCACGCGACCTGTACCGGTGGTCGATCGAGAACGAAAAGCCCGACAGCGAGCGCGAATACGGGTACCAGCAACGTGACCAGGAGCGCATCGAAGGCTGGCTGCGCCAGCTCGACCGGCGCTTCGACCCGGCGATCGAAGTCGAACTGGCAACCGAAATCCTCAGCCGCTATGTCGCCCTCGATGCCGGCCAGCGGCTCGCCGAATTCGACGCTTGGCTTGATGGCGCGGTGACGCCGGAAGCGATCCGCGGCCGGCTGAACACGTTGTACGCCGGCACCGGGCTCGGCGACAGCGAGCAACGCCTGCGCTGGTTCGGGGCCGGGCGAGCCGCGATCGAGGCGGCCGACGATCCGTATCTGCAACTGATCGTCGCGCTGATGCCGGCCTGGTTGCGGATGGACGATGAGCGCAAGGAGTATGACGGCCGCAACTACCAGCACCGACCGCAGTACATGCAGGCGATGATCGATTTCAATCGCAGCCGGGGTCGCGCCGTCTATCCGGACGCGAACAATTCGCTGCGCGTCACCTACGGTACGGTCACCGGCTACTCGCCGCGCGATGCCGTGCAGTACACGTCGTTGACGACCCTGGAAGGTTTGCTCGCCAAGCACAGCGGCGAGGATCCGTTCGACGCGACGCCGGCCCAGGTCGAAGCGATCCGTGCCGGTCGGTACGGACCGTATGCCAATGCCGAGCTCGGGTCGGTGGCGGTGAACTTCCTGTCCGATCTCGACGTTACCGGCGGCAATTCCGGCTCGCCGACCCTGAACGCCAACGGCGAACTGGTCGGACTGCTGTTTGACGGCAATCTGGAGTCGGTCAGTGCCAGCTGGATCTACGAGCCGGCGATCACCCGCTCGATCCATGTCGATGTCCGCTACATGCTCTGGGTCATGGACCTGCTCGATGGCGCTCAGCACCTGATCCGGGAGATGGGCCTGACACCGGCAAGGCAATGACATGCCGATGATCGGGCCGGCGCCCGATGGCCTGGACCGGCGGCCGGCGGCCGTGCTGTTGATGGGACCGACGGCGTCGGGGAAGACTGATCTGGCGATCGAGCTGGCGCAGCGGTTGCCGTTCGCCCTGGTCAGCGCCGACTCGGCCCTGGTCTACCGCGGCCTCGACATCGGTGCCGCCAAGCCCGATGCGGCGACGCTGGCGCGCTGGCCCCACGCCCTGGTCGATATTCGCGATCCGCAGCAGCCGTTCTCGGCTGGTGAGTTTCGCGACGAGGCGCTGGCGGCGATGCGCGCGATCGGCGCGCGCGGTCAGGTGCCGCTGCTGGTGGGCGGCACCGGCCTGTACTTTCGCGCGCTGGTACGTGGCCTGGCGCAGCTACCGGTCGCCGCCCCGCAGCTACGCGAGCAGATTGCCGCCCGCATGCGTGAACATGGTGCCGCCGCCGTGCACGCCGAATTGGCCCGGGTCGATCCAGATGCTGCTGCGCGCATCCGGCCCAGCGACCCCCAGCGCATCCAGCGCGCGCTCGAGGTGTGGCAACTGACCGGGCGACCGCTGAGCCAGTTGCAACGGCAGACCGGGCAGCGGCCGCCCTGGCGGCTGCTCAAGCTGGTGCTGCTGCCGGAGGACCGTTCGCGTCTGCACGCTCGGATCGAGCTGCGTTTCGACGCCATGCTCGACAGCGGCTTTCTCGACGAGGTGCGAACCCTGCGCCGGAACGAGCGGCTGCATGCCGGCCTGCCGGCGCTACGCGCGGTCGGCTACCGTCAAGCCTGGCAGTACCTGGACGGCAGCCTCGATGCCGCGACCTTCAGGCGTACCGCGATCGAGGCGACCCGGCAGCTCGCGAAACGCCAGTACACCTGGTTCCGGGCCGAACGAGACGCCTTCGTCGATGACCCATGGCGACCTGAGATCCTGGCCTGTCTGGAGCGTCGCTTGCGCCTGTTTCTGGGTCCGGGTGTGACCGCTTCCGGGTAGACCATCGGCGTGTCGACCCGAACTTGCCCTCCTGCTAATATGCCTGCCTGGATGCTCAAGGGGGAGCGTCATGAGGTTGTTGCTGTTGGTATTGGCCGTGCTGGTCGGCGTTCCGGCCGCTGCTGTGGACTGGCGACCGGCGATTTCCTGGGCCGGGGTCGATCTTGAACTGAAGCTGGTCGATCCCGCGGGTCAACGGGTGTACGCCACCGGCGAGACCGGGCTGTTCCGTTCCGATGATCGTGGCGCGACCTGGGTCGCGCTGGCGCCGCCGCAAAATCGTCGCACACTTCCCCGGCCGGCCCAGCTGGCGTTGACGCCGGCTGCTCCGGATCGCGTACTCGCGGTGTTTGATGACCGCTATGCCTATCGCAGCGATGATAGCGGCCAGACCTGGCAGCTCCTGCTCGATGCCCGGCTGCCCGGCTCGAAAGGCCGCGAGGCATTCACCGCGGTCGCGATCGATCCAGATCAGCCGCAGCGAATGGCGGTGTTCCTCGGTCTGCGCTCCAGTTCGTCTCCGGACGCCGGGCGGGTGGCGTTTGCCGGCTGGTACCACAGCGAGGATTCCGGGTCCGATTTCGTGTACAGGCAGATGGAGCCGCTCGGACTGGCGGCACGGTGCCCTTACGATTCGCTGTCGGTGGAGGCGGCGGAGTATCAGACCGGCGGTTCCGGCCGGATCTTCGCCAGTCTGGCAGCGGGCTGCGCCCCGTTCTTCGAGTACGACCTGCAATTGCTGGGCGGCGAACGTGCCCAGCTGATCTCGACCATCGGCGTGCAGATGCACTTTGCCGACGAGCGCCCGGCGTCCCAGATCGCCGGGCATGGACCTTCAGTGGTCTGGCGCGTCAACGACCTGGTCACCCGGGTCGATCTCCCCGCCAGCACGCCAAAGGCGCTAGGCGACGAGATCGAAAGCATCCATCTGGCTGCCGATGGCAGCTTGTGGGCGGCAACCCGCACCGGCGTCCGCACCAGTGCCGATGCCGGCGACACTTGGAGCGAAGTCGAGGACGTCGGCGCTGACGACGATGCGAACGACGCCCGGGCGCACACCTTGGTGCGGTTCTCCAACGGTCAATTGCTGGTCTTGCACGAAGCGTCGCAGCTTGCGCCAGCCACGGCCGCTCGCGCTCACATTTCACCGTTGACCGCTGGGCGGCATTGACGGCCCAGCCGGACAACGTTTGACCGGTCTGCGCCTATGCGCGCAGACTCTCGGCCGGTGGGGTTCGGGTCGCGGTACGCGCGGCGGCCCAGGCCGCGATGGCCGACACCGCAAGTGCGACGGTTCCAGCGATCAGTGGCAGTGCGAAACCGGGGCGGTAGTCGAACTGGAACACCTGGCTGGCAAGCAACCAGCCGGTCAACGCCGCCAGACCGGTGGCGACGATCGCCGCGATCAGGCCCAGGGTCAGCCACTCCAGCGCCAACAGCCGCGACAGCTCGCGTTTGCGGATGCCGAGCGCACGCAGCAGGGCGGCCTCGCGTCGGCGCTCGGCCTGGGCATAGGCAAGCGCGCCGAGCAGCACCAGGGCGGCGGCGAACAGCGACAGCGACAGCAGTGCCTGGGACGCGGTTGCCAACTCGCCGATCAGGTCGCGGATGCGGTCGAGGATGGCGCCGACATCGATGGGCGACAGATTGCTGAACTGCCGGGTCAGGGCACGAATGGCGCCGCTGGATTCTGGCGGCAGATGGAAGCTGGCGATCAGCGCATGCGGTACCTGCTCGGCGGCGGCGGGATTCAGTACCAGAAAGAAATTCACCCGGAAGCTGTCCCATTCGGTCGCACGCAGGTTGGCGATCCGCGCCTCGATGTCGCGCTCGCCGATGCGCAGGCCGAGGCGGTCGCCGACCGTGACACCGAGGCGTTCGGCGAAGCGCGCTTCCATCGACAGCAGCGAGGCGGTTTCGCCGTCCGGCCACCAATCGCCGGCGGCGATCTGGTTGCCGGCCGGCAAGGTCCGGCTCCAGCTCATGTTCAGCGGACCGTCGCGCCAGCGCTGCATCGATGGATCGGGCAGCGGGTGTTCGTGCGCCGCCACGCCGTTGATGGTGAGCAGGCGACCGATCGCGACCGGCTCGATGCCCAGGCTGGTGGCACCGTTCGTGTCCAGTGCCGCGACCACGCCGTCCCGCTGCTCGGGCTGGATATTGAGCACGAACCAGTTCGGCGTCTGCTCGGGCAGGCTGGCCTGCCATTGCCCGATCAGATCCGGTCCAACCCGGGCCGCGATCAGCAGGGCGGTCAGGGCGACCGACAATGCCGCGCCCTGGAGCATTGCCAGCATCGGCTTGCGCACCAGGCGCAGCAGGGCCAGCCGGGTCAGTCCGCCAAAGCCACGCGCGAACGTCGCCAATGCGCGCAAAGCCAGCCAGGTGAGCAGGGCACACAGGCCAGCGGCCACCGCCAGACCGAGCAGCAGGACCAGGACCAGGCGCGGGTCGCCGCCAAGCAACAGACCGGCGACCGGCAGGCCGAGCAGGGGCAGAGCCAGCCAGCGCACTGGGCTGCCCGGCCGCGCCGCCGCGGCTTGCAGGGCACGCAACGGCGGCACCCGGGCCGGGGCGAACAGGGCCGCCATGCGGCGGTCGGGATCGGTCTTCTGCAACAGCGCGTCGGCAGCACTGATCGGGAAAGCCTGCTGCATCCACTTCAACCGGTTGACGATTCCACGATGCTCGTTCAATACGCCCTTCGGGCGCCCGGTCGAGCCCGAGGTGTAGATCATGTAGGCGA
>CAZFUH010000003.1:20061-34910 GCA_964522235.1 uncultured Rhodanobacteraceae bacterium | reverse complement strand
CTGCCGACCAGGCCTTGCAGCGGGCGCTGCACATGGCCGCCGACGCGACGCCGGCCATTCGCGCCGATGTGCTCCGGCGCCTGCACTGGGTTCGTCTGGGACGCGGCCTGTACCAGGACGCCCATGCCCTGGCCATGGCTGCGCATGACATCTACCGCAGCATCGGCGACGCCATCGGTCAAGCCAAGAATCGTATGGCGCTGGCCCAGGTGCGTCTGTCTCAGGGGCTCACCGAGGAGGCAATGGGTTATCTGAACCGTGCCGGGCATGAGCTGGAGGACATCGGCGATCGCCATTGCGAGGCCGAGACCCGCTGGCTGCTCGCTCGCGCCGAGATCCGGCTCGGCGATCATGAACAGGCCGATGCCCAGCTTGACCAGGCATTGGACCTGATCACGCAGATCGGCGACAGGGATGACGAGTTTCGCTTCCTGACCGAGCGTGCCCGCCTGCGTCTGGCCCAGGGTCGGCCAGAGCAGGCCGCACAGGCCGCCGAACAGGCTTGGCGCATCGCGGCTGAGCTGGACAGTCGCGACGGCCAGGCCTTGGCCGACGTCGAGCACGCCGCCGCCGAGCTGGCGCAAGGTCGAGCGGAAGCGGCCTTGGCGCGCGCTCAATTGGCGACGCAGCAGTTGCATGCGATCGGCAGCGGCGAACGCTGGCGCGGTGACTGGCTGCTCGGCCGTTGCCACTTGGAGCTGGGCAGTGCCCATGCTGCATCCAGCGTCCTGGCTTCAGCACAGAATCTGATCGACTACATCGTCACCGAGTTCGATCGCCGCGATCGCGCTCGTCGCACACGCTTACGCCAGTCCTGGCAACCTCTGGTCGACGATCATGCCCGAGCCCTGGACGCCGCCGGCGGCGCCGACGCCGCCGCCCGTCTGCGCCGCCGTTGGGCCAGTCTGGATCAGTAGTTAGGACAGATAGCGATTGGCGAGCATGGCGTAGAACGCGCGCAGCCCCTGGGCCTCGCCGCCGATCGGTCGGCCTGGGCGGTTGCCATCGTTCCAGCTGTACACGTCAAGATGGGTCCAGGCCATGCCTTCGGGCACGAATCGGCTCAGGAACAGCGCGGCGGTGACGCTGCCCGCGTGGCGTGTGCTCGCGGCGTTGTTCAGGTCGGCGATCGGGCTGTCCAGATAGCTCAGATAGGGCGAGTACAGCGGCAGCCGCCACAGCGCATCCCGTTCGGCCGTTCCGGCCGCAAGAGTGTCGGCGACGATCGCCTCATCATTGCCGTACAGCGCGGGCAGGTCCGGTCCCAGCGCGATTCGCGCGGCGCCGGTCAGGGTGGCGAAGTCACAGATCAGACCAGGCGACCATTCGCCGGCATAGGTCAACGCATCGGCGAGCAGCAATCGGCCTTCGGCATCGGTATTGCCGATTTCCACGCTCAAGCCTTTGCGCGTCGCGATCACCTCTCCGGGTCGGAATGCATCGGGTCCGAGCGCATTCTCGACCGCCGCTATCAGCAACTTCAAGCGTACCGGTAGAGCGTTCGCCATCACCAGTTCGGCCAAGGCCAAGGCATGGGCCGCGCCGCCCATGTCCTTTTTCATTTTCGCCATTCCGTCGCCGCTTTTGAGGTTCAGGCCGCCGGTGTCAAAGCAAACGCCCTTGCCGACCAGGGCCAGACGTGGATGTTGGTCCTGGCCCCAATCCAGCTCGATCAATCGGGGTGCGCGGTGGCTGGCGCGACCGACGGCATGGATTGCCGGGAAATTCTCGCGCAGCAGCGCATCGCCTTCGATCACACGCACGCTGGCACCGTGGCGTTGGCCGACTTCGGCGATCGCCTGTGCCAGTTCGGCTGGTCCGAGGTCCTCGGTCGGCGTATTGACCAGATCGCGGACACGGTAGATGGCGTCGAGCAGCGGCTCGGACCGAGCGTGAGCGGCGGCGTCAATGGCCAGCAATGCCGGTGCTCGACGCGGCTTCTTGTAGCGGTCGAACTGGTAGGCGCCCAGTCCCCAGGACAGCGCCGCGGCGCTTGCCTCCAGGCGCTGACCAAGCTCCGGATGCAGGCGATAGCGGCCGGGCGGCAAGCTTAGCGGCAGTGCGCTGAGCAGGTACGGATCCTGCGCGTCGCCGACCCCGACCAGAACGGCAGCAAGCTCACCGCTGCCGTCGGGCAGGACGCAGAAGCTCTGAGCTTCAGCCGTGTAGCCACTGATGCGGGCGTAGGCGGACGAGGGCGCCGGCAATCGGGCAAGCACATCGTCCAGATCGGCAGCGCCGGTCAGGATCAGTGGTCGGGCATCGGGGTCGATGGCGATCAGGGCGTGGCGGGCGATGTCGGGCATGGGCACGAATACAAAGGAGGGAAAGATTGACAGGACAACCAGGCATCGAGCTCGGCCAGATCATGGACGATCAGATCCGGTTGCGGTCCTTTCGGGTACGGCCACGGCCGCCGGTTCCGGTTCAACCATGCCGTACGCAGGCCAGCATCGCGTGCGCCGAGTACGTCCAGGTCGGCATCGTCACCGATGTGCAAGATCTGGCCAGGCGCCACGCCGAGCAGGTCACAGGCGTGGGCGAAGATGCGCCGGTCCGGTTTTGCCCAGCCGACCTCGCGCGCAAACACAGCGCCGCGGAAATGGGTGTCGACGCCGATCCGTTCAATGTCGGCATTGCCATTGGTCAAGGCCAGGATCGGGTGCCGTGCGGCCAGCGCCGGCAGGACTGCGCCGACCTCGGCATACAGCTCGACTTGATTACGGGTGGCGTAAAACAGCCGGTAGGCCTCGTCGACCAGGTGCGGCGCATCGAACGCGCTGTCCTGGAACGCGCGTTCCAGACTCAGCCGGCGAACGGCGCCGTAGTCGTGGGCGAGGTCCGGATGCTCCTGGAAGACCAGGTCGCGCAGTCGGCGCATCTCCGGGCGGGGAAAACGATCGGCGACCGGTGCTGCGTTGCGGACCAGAAACTCATGCAGTACCTGCTCACAGCGTTCCATCACCGGCAGGATCGGCCACAGGGTATCGTCCAGGTCCAGGGTCAGCGCCGCGATCGTCGCAGGCGACAACGGCGGGTTTGCGTTCAGCACTTGCGCGAGAACAGGCGCTTCTTGCATTCGTCATCGCCACCGTCGAGCGCGCCCTGCGCCTGCTCGACGTCGTCGCCAGTCGGCGTTGGCGTTTGTGTTGGCGACGCGGTTTGTGCGGCGTTCGCGGTGATCGCCGGTTCGATGTCGGGACCGATGACGGCATCCGCCACCAACGCTGTCGTTCGATTGACGGTCTCGATGTCAGTCACTGTTCTGGCGTCCGCAGCGCCGTCCGCCTCGACGGCGATCGGTCCTGGAGACGTGGCGACCGTGGCGTTCGTCGTCGACGCTGCGTTGGCGTTGGCGTTGGCGGGCGCAACCGCAACCGCTTCGCCAGCGGCGACTGCAGCTCTGTCAGCGGCCGCCGCCGTCGTCACCGGTTCCGCCTTGGCACGTTCGCCATCTGCGTTGCCAGCGAAGCGCACCAGGTGCGGCGCCACCGGCTGACCGCCGATACGCTCCCAGAGCTGGGCCAGACGCTGGGCATGCATGGCGCGGAAGTCGTCGTCTTCCCGGTGCAGGGCCAGGCGCTTGCCCTTGATCACGTTCTCCGCTGCCGGCGAGCGCAGGAACTGCGCAAAGCGTTCGATCTCGGCCGCCTTGGGGTTGTCGGATCGATAGACCAGGAACAACGGCACGGTCAGCAGGTAGCGGCCGTCGCCGACGCTGTCGGCATCGGCGGCGACGCCCTCGATACGCAGCGGCTTGACGCGCTGCTGGTTCAATCCAGCCAGGGTGGTCATGCCGATCGCATCCGGGTCCATCTGAATGCCAACTTCGATCTGATGCTGGTTCAAAAATAGCCGCTTGATCTTGGCGTTGTAACCGGGATTGGCGAACAGGATCTGGCGAATCGACGATTCCAGGCCGTCATATGGACCCATCACCGAGTACAGGTCGATCGGCGCGTTCTTGCCACCAACCTCGTTCCAGTTTTCCAGACGGCCGTTGAAGATGTCGCGGACCTGGGCCAGGCTCAGTTCGCTGACTGGATTGCTCGGATGGACGATGAAGACGACGGCATCCCATGCGACTGGCCAGAACACCAGCTCCTGCTCGGCAGCACGGTTCGGCAGCGGCGGCCGGGCCGATGCGGCGACGTCAATCGTGCCATTGACCACGCCTTCGATGCCGGAGTTTGTGCTGAATGGCGTGACGACGACACTGGTCCGGTGCTGGCGCGCATACAAGGCGCTGACCTCGGTGATGCCGCGGGCGGCGGCATAGTCGCCGCGCAGGGTGAGTTGCGCATGCGCGGCCGAGGCCACGGCCAAGCCGCAGGCGGCGGCGGTGAACAACAGGGCGCGAGAGAGCATGAGATTTCCGTTTTCCGCGAAGATACAAGCGATTGCGCAACATACCACGGCGGTTGCATGGCCACCACCGCAATCGGGCGCGGCCGGCCGGGAAGACCCCGGGCAGACACCTGTCCAGTTCAGCTTTCCTTGCTACGATCGCCCACGTCCACCAGGCTGCTAGAATTGCCGGTTCGCTCAATCCCTGCCGTGCACTATGGAACTGAATCCGATCATCACAACGCTGAACGACCTGAAGGCGCGCATCGCTGCGCTCAGGGGGTATCTTTGACTACGATCTGAAGAAAGAGCGCCTGGAGGAAGTCGGTCGCGAGCTGGAAAATCCCGAAATCTGGAACACCCCGGATCGGGCCCAGGAACTGGGTCGGGAGCGGGCGCGACTGGAAGCCGTAGTCGACGGCCTGGATCGGCTGGATGCAGGTACCTCCGATACCGGCGACCTGCTCGATCTGGCTGCCGAAGAAGGCGACGAAGGCACCGTCAACGCGATTGCCGCCGATGTCGAGGAACTGGTCAAGAGTATCGAGCGGATGGAGTTCCGGCGCATGTTCTCCGGCGAGGCCGATGCGCTGCCGGCCTTCGTCGACATCCAGGCCGGGGCAGGCGGAACCGAAGCCCAGGATTGGGCCAACATCCTGCTGCGCATGTACCTGCGCTGGTTCGAGTCGCGCGGCTGGAAGGCCGAGCTTCTGGAGGTCTCCGAAGGCGAGGTCGCCGGTATCAAAAGCGCCAGCATCCGCGTCGAAGGTGACCACAGCTACGGCTGGTTGAAGACCGAAACCGGCGTTCACCGGCTGGTGCGCAAGAGCCCGTTCGATTCCGACAACCGTCGCCATACCTCGTTCGCATCGGTGTTCGTCGCCCCCGAGATCGATGACAATATCGACATCGACATCAATCCAGCCGACCTCAAGACCGACGTTTATCGAGCTTCAGGAGCCGGTGGTCAGCACGTCAACAAGACCGAGTCGGCCGTGCGCATCACCCATGTTCCGTCCGGCACCGTCGTCGCCTGCCAGACCGAGCGCAGTCAGCATGCCAATCGCGACCGGGCGATGAAGATGCTGCGAGCGAAGCTGTACGAAATCGAGGTTCTGAAGCGCAGTGCCGAGAAACAGCGACTGGAAGATACCAAGGCCGACATCGGTTGGGGTAGCCAGATCCGCAACTATATCCTTGACCAGTCGCGGATCAAGGATCTGCGCACCGGCATCGAACGTAGCGATACGCAGAAGGTGCTCGATGGCGATCTTGACGAGTTCGTTGCTGCGAGTCTGAAAATGGGCCTGGAAGCCGGCGCAGCGCGTCCGGGGTAGGCATCGTACGTCCGCATTCCGATGACCAGTAAGCGAGAGCCGCTCGTGTCCAATCCAACTGACCAGACCCGCGACGACGACCGCGTCGAAGCACCGAGTTTGTCCGCCGCAGTGGACGAAAACCACGTCATTGCCGAGCGACGCAGCAAGCTGACGACGTTGCGCGACGGCGGTGTGGCGTTTCCCAATGACTTTCGTCCGGATGCGTTCGCCGGCGACTTGCAGCACGAGTTTTCCGACCAGGAGCGCTGGGACGCCGCGGCTCTCGAAGCCCAGGACCGGCGCGTGCAAGTCGCTGGCCGGTTGCGCGCCAAGCGCCTCATGGGCAAGGCGAGCTTCGGAAAACTGCAGGACATGACTGGTGACATCCAGATCTTTGTTCAGCGCGATGCCGTTGGCGAGGATGTCTATGCCGCATTCAAGGCCTGGGATGTCGGCGACATCGTCGCCGCTGAAGGCGTGTTGATGCGTACGCGCGCCGGCGAGCTGTCATTACGCGCCGACAGTCTGCGCCTGCTGGTGAAGTCGCTGCGACCGTTGCCGGACAAGTGGCATGGACTCAGCGACACCGAAACCCGCTACCGGCAGCGCTACGTCGACCTGATCGTGACGCCGCAGACACGGGCGGTGTTTCGCCTGCGTTCGCAAATGATCCGCTACATCCGTGACTACCTGGAGTCGCCACAGCGCCGTTTCGTCGAAGTCGAAACGCCGATGATGCATTCGATTCCGGGTGGCGCGACGGCGCGGCCGTTTGTCACCCATCACAATGCCTTGGACTTGCAGATGTACTTGCGCGTCGCGCCGGAACTGCATCTCAAGCGCCTGGTTGTCGGTGGCATCGAACGCGTCTACGAAATCAACCGCAACTTCCGCAACGAGGGCGTATCGACCCGGCACAATCCTGAGTTCACGATGCTGGAGCTGTATCACGCCTACGCTGACTACACCGATCTGATGGACCTGACCGAGGATCTGTTGCGTAGCATGGCTGCGACGCTGTTCGCCGAACGCGAGCAGCCGACGCTGCTGAGCTGGGAAGGGCAGGCGGTCGATCTGGGCCGGCCATTTCAGCGCCTGCCGATGGCGCAAGCCGTGCAGGCACGCAATCCGGAGATCCCCGCCGCGGACTTGCGCGACCGCGATGCCCTGGCTCGCCATTGCGATCGCCTGGGCATTCCGGTCAAGCCTGGTTACGGCTGGGGCAGGCTGCTGCTGGAGATCTTCGAAAAGACCGTCGAGCACGAGTTGGTCGATCCCACCTTCATCACCGCCTATCCGGCGGAGGTCTCGCCACTTGCGCGGCGCAACGACGCTGACTCGGAAATCGCGGATCGCTTCGAGCTCTTCGTCTGCGGTCGAGAGTTGGCGAATGGCTTTTCCGAGTTGAACGACGCCGAGGATCAGGCCGAACGCTTCCTGGCCCAGGTTCGAGCCCGCGATGCCGGCGATCACGAAGCGATGCACTACGATGCCGACTACATCCGTGCGCTGGAGTACGGCATGCCGCCGACCGCCGGTCTCGGCATTGGCATCGATCGGCTGGTCATGCTCTATGCCGATTGCGCTTCCATCCGCGACGTGCTGCTGTTTCCGTATCTGCGACCGGAAAGCTAGGCGAAACTGCGGCGATGGTCCTCTAGCCCGCATTATTCATGAACCTTCTGCTGCGGCCGCCGATCCATCCGCTGGGACGCGACGTGCTCCCTCCAGTCGGCTCGACGTAGTGTCGGCTACGCCTTCGCCGCCTTCCAGTCCGCGCGCCGCGTCCCAGCGGCGTCTCGACGACCTCGCGACGAACGTTCACGAATAATGCGGGCAAGGAGCCCGGACGGCTTCTGCCGCCCAGGCTTCTTGCCCGACTGTCGGAGGGTGCGCATGGCGACACACTTGTGAAATGCACAGGGCTACCGCTTCCTGTCGCGTCGGCACCGGTGTAGAGTCGTAGTCCGACAAACACCGAGCAGGCATGGTGGTTTCCCGCCATGGAGCAGCAGGCCAACATGAACGTCTTGATCGTCGACGACCAGCAGTCCGCGCGTACCATGCTTCGACATATCGTCGAGGGCATCAGTCCGGAGATCGAAGTCACCGATTTCGGCGATCCGCGCGAGGCGCTGAGCTGGTCGCAAGGTCATGACACCGATCTGCTCCTGCTTGACTATCGGATGCCGGAACTGGACGGAGTCGAGTTTGCGCGCCGATACCGGCGCAGCCTGACTCGGCGCGACGTTCCGATCGTTCTGATTACCGTGGTCGGCGACGAGCCGGTTCGGCAGGCCGCTCTTGACGCCGGTGTCATCGATTTTCTGGTCAAACCGATTCGGCCGCGCGAGTTGCGTGCGCGCTGCAAGAATCTGCTGCAGTTGCGCCAGCAGGCCGAGAGCGTCAAGCGTCGCGCCCGCTCCCTGGAAGAGCAGGTTCTGCTCGGTCTGCAGGAAATCGAGCATCGTGAGCGGGAAATTCTGTTCCGCCTGGCCAAGGCGACCGAGTCCCGGGACGATGCCACCGGAGCTCACCTCGAGCGTATGGCCAGGTATTCGGGCCTGATTGCCGAGGCGATCGGGCTGCCCGACGAAGAAGTGCGGATGATCGAGGCGGCGGCGCCGCTGCACGACATCGGCAAGATCAGTATTCCCGATGCCATCCTGAACAAGCCCGGCCCGTTGACGCCGGAAGAACTGGCGGTGATGCGCGAGCATCCGGTGCGCGGTTTCGAGGTCCTGCGTGACAGTTCCAGCCGCTTCGTCCAACTCGGTGCCGAAATCGCCCTGCGCCATCACGAGCGCTGGGATGGCACCGGTTATCCGGACGGCTTGGCCGGCGAGGCGATTCCGTTGTGTGCCCGAATCGTCACCGTTGCCGATGTTCTGGACGCACTCACCACCCGTCGACCGTACAAACCGGCCTGGCCGATGGCCGAGGCACTTGCCTATCTGAACGAGCAGAGCGGCAAGATGTTCGACCCGCGCCTGGTCGAGGCGTTGATGGGGCATCTGGATCGGGCCGAGGAAATCCGCGCCTGCCTCGCGCCCGAGGACGAGTCGTTGTAGCCGTCAGTTCGACGTCGGTTCTGCTCCCGTACCGGGCAGATTGGCGCAGATCAGATCGACGACCTCGTCGAGCGATGGATTTGGCGGCATGTTCAGATTCTCGAAGGTCAGATCGAGCTCGGTTTCGATGTCGAGAATGAAATCGAGCATCAGTATCGAGTCGATGCCCATTTCGGCTCTGCGGGTATGACCTTCGATGGTCTCGGCCGGGATCCCAAAGCGCGCCTGCAGCATCTGCTTCAATTTTTCGACGATTTGCTTGCGGTCCATGGTGGCTTCTTGGTTCTTTGCTGAAGACGCCTTCGTCGTCCCGCGCCCGGCACAAGGATCGTCTGCGAACGTCGGGGTCCTGTACCGCAAATCGCCGGCTCGGCGCCGCCCCTGCTTGGGTGCGGTCGTCGGCGATGGTGTCGCGGCCTGACCAGCATACGGGAACACCGCGGCGGCTGTCATCGCCTGCGGGTAAAGCCCGCATCGTTCATGGACCTTCTACTGCGGTCGACGAGAAAAGCGGTACACTGTTTCCAAGTGCGCCCCGGTTGTCGGTCGCATGGCCCAGCGTCCGGCGTAGAGGCAACGCCAGTTCCATGTCCGCAATCCAGGCTACGGGGTCAACCCAGCCCGAATTTCACGCCAGCGTCAGGGCGCAGGCCCTGGTGCGTCTGAAGCTGGGGTTTCCGGTTCTGTTTTTGATGCTGCTGTCGATCGCGATCGATGGAACATCGCGGCCGGGTATCGGCTACGGCCTGATCGCGGCGTTTGCCCTGGTCTATCTTGCCTATAATCTGGGTGCGCTGTTGCTTGCCCGGGATCCGGAACTTCTTTCGACGACCAGGCTGGTGATCATCACCGCGGTCCTGGATCCGGTGATGCTGTCCGGCTGGCTGCTGCTGATGGGGCAGGCATCGATACTGTTCATCTGTTTTTACCTGTTCACAATTCTTGGTTACGGCTTCCGGACCGGCATCGCCTCGATGCGGATTTGCCAGGCGGCATCGCTGATCGGCTTTATCGCCGTGATCATGCTGTCGCCGGTCTGGCGCGAGCAGAACCTGGTGGCGTTGTCGAATCTGATTTTCCTGGTGGTAGTGCCTATGTACGCCACCAGCCTGATCCGCAACCTGCATCTGGCGCGTGAACAGGCGCAGCGTGAGAGCCAGGCCAAGAGCCAGCTGCTGGCCAACGTCAGCCACGAGCTGCGCACGCCGTTGGCCGGCATCGTGTCGTCGGCGCAGTTGATCGAGGCCGAGGTGGTTGAAACGCAGAGCGCCGAGCATGCGGGTTCGATTCTGAAGTTGGCCGCGGAATTGGATCAAGAGATCGATCATCTGCTGGATGCCGCCAAGTATCAGTCCGGTTTGGTCATCGTCGACTCCGGTGCGGTCGATCTCAAGGATGTTGTCGCCAAGGTTCAGCGCACGTTGGCACCGGTGGCCGGGTTGAAGAAGATCGGTTTTTCCGTGCGCGTCGACGAGCGATTGAACCGGCACGTGGTTGCAGACGCCAGATTGCTGGGTAGCGTATTGATGAATCTGGCCGGCAATGCAGTAAAGTTCACTGAGCGCGGTCGCGCCGATGTCAGTATCGATCTGGTTGACGAGCAGCCGGACCGATATCTGCTGCGGTTTTCGGTCAAGGACACCGGTATCGGCATTCCGAGAGAACTGCAGGAGCGCGTGTTCGAGCCGTTTTATCAGGTCTCGAGCGGAACCAGCCGTCGCTTCGGAGGCACTGGCCTGGGGACCAGCATCGCCAAGGATCTGGTTGCATTGATGGGTGGCGAGTTGCGGTTGGATAGCGAACCGGGCAAGGGCAGCGAATTCTGGTTCGAGTTGCCGATGGTGAAGGCCCAGCCAGTGGCCGAGCCGGCACCGGAGCAGACGCCGGAATCGACCGAGATCGTTCGCGGCAAACGCATTCTTGTCGTCGACGACAATGCGGCAAATCTGCGCCTGCTGACTGAAATGCTGAAGAAGGATCAGCACCTGGTCGTCGCTGCCGACTCCGGCGTCAAGGCATTGGAATACCTGGCCGGACGCCAGTTCGATGCCGTGCTGCTCGACTTCAACATGTCGGACGTGGATGGCGCCGAAGTCTTTCAGTTGTATCGATTCGGCTGTACTGAGATCGCGCCGACCTTCTTCATCACAGCCGATACGACCCGGATCACCAAGCAGCGGCTGTTGGCGTTGGGGGCTGCCGGCGTATTGCACAAGCCGATTACCTTCAACTGCTTGCGCACTGCGCTCGCCAGCGCTCTTGGCGCGGCCCCGGCGGCGGCCGACGCCGGGACGGCATTCAGCGAGCCGACACCGCTGCGCGCCGTGCCTGTGGAGTACATCGACTCACGTGCCATCGATTCACTGCGGGAAGTCAGCGACGATCCTGCGTTCCTGGCTGAGATGATCTCGGTCGGCATCACCGACATGGAACGGCTGGGTCGGGAGCTGATCGTGGCGATCGAATCCGGGGACATCGAAGCTGTTCGTCACCATGCCCATGCGCTGAAGGGCGTCAGCCTGAATCTCGGCGCCAAGCGTTTGGCGACGCTGGCCGGCCGCCTGATGACGATCGATAGCGAGGAGTTGAAGAAGAGCGCTGGACAATGGCGACTAGGGATTCGTGACGACACGCAGGCCAGCATCGAAGGCCTGCGTGCCGTGCAAGTGGCAGCTGCTTGACCGAAAATCGGCCCGCGAGGCGCGGTCGCCATTGCCGATCCGCGCCTCGACGATCCCCCCGTTGCCGACGCTCATGCCGCCAGACGCGTCGCTGCGGCCTCCTGCTTCTCCTGCTGTTGCATCATGATCAGCATGTCCATCGCACGCAGCTCGCCGGCGCTGAGAGTCTTTGCCGTTTCGACCCATTCCTCGACAACGGTGGCCAGTTCACCATAGTCCAGTGGCGCCAGGCGCTTGCGGCTGCGTTGCAGCATCATGCGTGCGTTCCGGCGTGACCGGTGTTCGGCGATGAAGCGTTCGACCTCGAGCATACCCGAGCCGGTTGCGCAGACCTCATCGACGACGCCCATTTCCAGCAGCTCGGGGGCAGAATAAATGCGCTTGCTGGTCATGATCCGCTCGGCCTGATGGACGCCGATCCGGCGCGCCAGCAGGCTCATGCCACCGGTGCAAGGGAACAGGCCGAACATGATCTCGGGAAAACCAAAGCTGCTGTGTTCCTCGGCGATCAGGAAGTCAGCCGCCAGTGCGGTCTCGAATCCGCCACCGAGCGCTCGACCCTGGATCAATGCGATCGTAGTCATGCCCTGGCTGGTCAAGGTGGCCCAGTCATGCATCAGATCCAGGCATTGCGTGGCATAGCTGTGCAGTGCCTGCCAGTCGCGGTTGCCTATACTGGCTCGAAAATGCTGCAAATCACCGCCGACACTGAAGTACTCGGGATGATTCGAGCGCATCACGGCATAGTGCAGAGGTACCGCCTTTGCGTCGGCCGCCCAGTGGCCGTCCTGAGCCCGGATCAGATCGAGCAGTTGCCGAAGTTCGCCGAGTACGGGCGGTGAAAAGTTTTGCGCGCCACCGTTCGGGTCTCTGGCAAGGGTAATCCATAGCGTGTTGTCGATGGCGGTGTCCAGTTGCGCGCGGACGCGACCGATACCGCTGCGAATCGGAGTGGTTACGGCTGTTGCTGTGCTGCTCATGGACGGTTCTCCTGTCCAGTGGTGGGGGGGGCGGTCAATGGTTCGACCTTGGTTCTCTTGAGACGATCAGGGCGACATTGGTGCCGCCAAAGCCACAGGAAAACGACATCGCATGACGGATCGAATGGTTGCCGATCGCCACGGGTCCGACATGATTCAGGGCGCAACGTGGGTCGATCTGGTCCAGATGCGCTGTCGCCGGCATCAGCGACTGATTCATCGCGACCACGGTGATCAGCAGTTCCAATGCGCTGGTCGCCCCAAGCAGGTGACCGTGCACAGCCTTGGTCGAGCTGACCGGTACGGAATCGGCACCGGCGCCGAACACCGAACGTATTGCTTCGGCCTCGATCACGTCACCGCCGGCGGTGGCGGTGGCATGGGCGTTGAGATAGTCGAGATCGTCAGGTTGCAGGCCAGCGTCGGTCAATGCATCGCGCAAGGCCGCCGCCTGCCCCTTGGATTCGGGCATGCCAATGTGATGAGCATCGCATGAAATTCCGTATCCAGTCACATATCCATGGATTGCGGCGCCGCGCGCACGCGCTGACTGCCCTGATTCCAGAACCAGAAACGCGGCGCCTTCGCCCAGCACCAGACCATTTCGATCGGACGAGAACGGCCGGCAACTGCGGCCGACATCGTCCGGATCCGGCCGAGCCAGGGCTCGGGTACCGTCGAATACGCCGATCAGGCTTGCGACCAAAGCGGCTTCGGCGCCGCCGGCGACGGCGAGATCCAGGTAGCCATCCCGAATGGCGCGAGCCGCCTCCCCGATCGCGACACCGGACGATGCGCAGGCGCTGGCATGCGTCGTCACCGGGCCCAGAATCCGGTGGCGAATCGCAATTTGAGCGCCGCCGCCGTTGCCCATGATTGCCATCGCGGTATACGGTCTGGCCGCCTGCCGACCCTCGGTCAGCAGTTGTCGATACCAGTCCTGCGCTGTCGCCACTCCGCCGTTGACATTGCCGTAGTACAGCGCGGCCCGGCTGCCGTATTCGTCGAACTGCGACAGTCCGGCCTGGTCGATGGCCTGGCGTGCCGCCACGATCGCCATGTGCTGACAACGATCAAGAAACGGCAACTCAATACGTGTAAACAAATGATCGAAATCGGCTTCAACTCGGCCGGCTGGAAAGCTTTTGTTCAACGGCGGTGCCTCGAACAGACGGATCCCGGATCGGGTCTCGATCAGGGCGCTGGTGACAGCGCTGACGTCGAGCCCGAGGGGCGACACTACGCCCAGGCCGGTAATAACCACATCCTGTCGTTCCATGTCGAAGCCCTCCCACAGCCATCCTTCAGGCGAAGCGTTGCTCATGCCCCCCGACTGGTTCGGATCCGATCCGTGACCGGTGCCGAATCCAGGACACGGCAACCTCTACTGCGCTCAAGATACTCTTCCACGTGCCTTGTCGTCTGCCCATCGAGAATCGTGACTTCGATTGACGCGGACGGCGCGACAAGGTTAACTGCCGAACATTGAGCTACGTTCAGGGGGGGCACATGATCCGAGTCATGCTCGTAGACGATCATGCGATGATCCGCGAGGGTTGTCGGAGGGTGCTCGAAGACGCTGGCGGCATCGAGGTCGTGGGGCAGGCAGCATCGGCCGAGGAGGCGCTGCCGATGGTGCGGTCATTGCAGCCCGATGTGGTTCTGATGGACATCCACCTGCCCGGCGCCAGCGGCTTGCAGGCGACCGAACATCTGACCGCGACCCAGCCCGCGGTCCGCGTGATCGTCCTGACCATGGTCGATCAGCTGCCGATGCCGCAGCGGCTGTTGGAGGCGGGGGCCTGGGGCTATCTGACCAAGAACGGACCCGCCGACGAGCTGGTGCAGGCCGTGCACGCAGTCAGTCAGGGGCGGCGTCACCTGAGCGCCGAGATTGCCAGCAAGTTGGCGTTGAACAGCGTTCTGAACGGCGGCAAGTTGTCGTTGCTGGATGCGCTGACATCGCGAGAGATGGAGGTTGCGATGCGGCTGGCTCGCGGCGAGTCGAACAAGGAAATCGCCCAGCACCTGCATATCAGCGAGAAAACGATCAGCACCCACAAGACTCGGGTGTTGGACAAGCTCGGTGTCGAAAACGTGGTCGCACTGGCGAACCTGATGGCGCATCATCAATTGCTGGTGCCGGGGACCCGCGGTTCGCTCTAGCCCGCATTGCTCACGCCCCTGGAGGCGAAGCCGTCGACCCATCCGCGTGGACAGGTCGTCCTTGCGCTGCGCCGTTCTGCTCCGAGCATCGGCCCGGGGCGGCCTTCCATGGCCGCCTGTGGCTGTGTTGGTTCTACTCGGCGGGCTTGACTGGTTCCGATCGCGGTTGCGGTCGCGACTCGGAGGGCCGGGCAGCCTCGTTGTCGAACAGCGGACTCTGGGCAGGCACCGAGGCCGTCGCCGAACTCGGAGTCTGGGCCGGAGTTGGAGCCGGAGCCGGAGCCG
>CAZFUH010000003.1:0-19961 GCA_964522235.1 uncultured Rhodanobacteraceae bacterium | reverse complement strand
GAGGCCGTCGCCGAACTCGGAGTCTGGGCCGGAGTTGGAGCCGGAGCCGGAGCCGAAGTTGGAGTTGGAGTTGGAGCCGGAGTTGGAGCCGGAGCCGAGGCAGTCGATTCCTGCTTTGCGCCGATGCTTGCCGGAGCGGCTGCTGGCTGCACTGGTCTGGCTCGATCGGGGTCGCTGCCGCCTGCGGTCGGCCCGGCCGCGCTGCTTGCGCGTTCTGGGGCCGGGCTTGCCTTCTCCGTCAGCGCTGACACCGACGGCTGTGCCGGCGTGACTGACGTCGTTCTTGCCGGCGGCGCTGCCGAGGCTGCGGAATCGAACGGGCTCGGCCGACCGGCTGGGGTCGGGCCTGTGGTCGATTCGCCACGTTCAGGACTACGGCTTGAATCGGCGGGGAATGGCGAGTGCTGGTGTTCTGAAGCTTCGGCATGGATAGCGCGAACGGCGGTGTGCACCGGTTGTTGTTTCGGCACGGCCTCGCGGTTGCCGGAGTCCGAGCGCTGCAGGGTCGCATCCGAACCAGCGTCGCGGTCGGCTCGGGGACCGCCGTTCGCCGCTGCGGAACCGGAAACGTTGCCGTTGTCGGTTTGCTGCGGTCGGTCGTGGTCGCGGCGGGATCGTTCGTTGCGATCGGAACGCGGTTCCTGCCGAGTCGGGTTGCGGCTGGCTGCGTCCTGAGCCGCAGCCCGCTCGCTACCGGCGAAATCGTCGGAGATCGCTTCGATCCCCTGATCGGCCGAAGCCGCGCCATCCTCGTTGCGGCGACGGCGGCGCCCGCCACGACGGCCGCGGCGCTTGCGGGTGCCGCTTTCGGCGCCGGCCTCGCCGCTGCCGGCAGCAGGGTTGCCGTTCGCAGTGGTCGGGATCGAGGCAGTGGTCACAGTCGCTGCCGTCGTGTCCGGCTTGTCGACGGCTGGCTTGTTCGATTCCTTGGTTGGGCTGCCGGCCTCTGAGCTGCCGCCACGTTCGGTGGCCTGGGCTTTGCGGCCGCCGCTTGCGGCCTGGGCCTTGTCCTTCTTCATCGGCTTCGGTCGCGGCTTGGCCTTGTGCGGAGCCCGGTGCGGGTGTGCATGGCCGGGGCGTTCGCTGCCTGGACGGCTGCCGCTGCCGCTGCGACCGCGCGTCGCACCGGTACGCGGCGGCTTCTGCTCGTCGGCATCAGTCGGACTGTCGTTTGATGCGGAAAAGAACGCCAGCATCCGCGCCCACAGTCCGGGCCGGCGCGTCTGGTCACGCTGTGGCCTGACGGCGCTGCGCTCGTAGTCTTCCTCGTCGTCGTCCTTTTGCGGCGCCGGCGATGCCGGCTTGACGCCGCTGACGGCGGGCTGTTCGGTGGCTACCGGCGTCTGCCCGCTGGGCACCACCGGAGCCGGTGCAATTGTGATGCGCTGATAGCTCGGACGGCGCGAGTCCTCGCTCAATTCACTGTCGCGGATGCGCAGGATCTCGTAGTGCGGCGTTTCCAGGCGCTCGTCGGCGACGATCACGACCGGGGCTTCATGACGCTGCTCGATTTCGCCCAGTGCCGTGCGCTTTTCGTTGAGCAGGAAATTCGCGATCTCTGACGGAACCTGCACCAGCACCTGGCCGGTGTTCTCCTTCATCGCGTGCTCCTCGATCAGGCGCAGGATCGACAGCGACAGCGATTCGACGCTGCGAATACGGCCGTGGCCATCGCAGCGCGGGCAGACGATCTGGGTCGATTCACCCAGCGACGGACGCAGTCGCTGGCGCGACAGCTCGAGCAGGCCGAACTTGGAAATCCGGCCGAGCTGAACCCTGGCACGATCCAGCTTCAGCGATTCCCGCAACTTGTCTTCGACATCGCGCTGGTGCCGGCTCGATTCCATGTCGATGAAATCGATCACCACCAGGCCACCCAGGTCGCGCAGCCGCAACTGCCGCGCCACTTCGGCCGCAGCCTCCATGTTGGTGTTGAACGCGGTCTCTTCGATATCCGCGCCCTTGGTTGCCCGTGCCGAATTGATATCGATCGCGGTCAGCGCCTCGGTGTGATCGATGACGACCGAACCGCCCGAGGGCAGGCGTACGCTGCGCTCGTAGCAATTCTCGATCTGGGTCTCGATCTGGAAGCGCGAAAACAGCGGCACGGTGTCCTGGTACAGCTTGACCTTGCGCAAGCTGCCCGGCATCACCTGCTGCATGAAGTCGTGCGCCTCGCTGTATACCTCTTCGCTGTCGATCAGTACCTCGCCGATGTCCGGACGCAGGTAGTCGCGAAGGGCGCGCATGATCAGGCGCGATTCCTGGTAGACCAGGAACGGCGCCGGTCGCGCTTCGGCGGCATCGGTGACCGCCTTCCAAAGCTGCAACAGGTAGTCCAGATCCCACTGCAACTCTTCGGCGTCGCGACCCAGCCCGGCGGTACGTACGATCAGACCCATGCCATCAGGTACTTCCAGGTGCGCCATAGCCTCGCGCAGGGCGTTGCGATCCTCGCCCTCGATGCGGCGGGAAACGCCGCCGGCGCGCGGACTGTTCGGCATCAGCACCATGTAGCGACCGGCCAGCGAGATGAACGTGGTCAACGCCGCACCCTTGTTGCCGCGCTCTTCCTTGTCGACCTGGACGATCACTTCCTGGCCTTCGCGGACCATTTCGCGCATCGTATTCTTGCCCAGGTCGGTGCCGGGCGAGAAGTATTCGCGCGCGATCTCCTTCAACGGCAGGAAACCATGACGGTCGCCACCGTATTCGATGAATGCCGCTTCCAGACTCGGTTCGACCCTGGAAATCTTTCCCTTATAAATATTGGATTTTTTCTGTTCCTTGGACGGAAGCTCCAGGTCGAGATCGTACAGGAGCTGGCCGTCGACGATCGCCACGCGCAGCTCTTCGCGCTGCGTGGCATTGATCAACATGCGTTTCATTGAAGGACATCCTTGCCGGTGCGGCTGGACCGGAACCAGCGGGCAGCGGCAACGGCAGACGGAGGCGACCGCAGGCCGGCCGAGCCGGCCGATGCCAATCCGCCGCGATCAGTTCGCGGCAGAGCAGGCAGAATGTCAGGATCGCTAGTGCCATATCGTTGCAGGCGCCTCGGGAAATTCCGGGCCGGACCAAAGGTGATGCTGTGAGCAGACTGTCCCGTCTGCGTGGGTGGCTGCGCCGGTCGGCGCGACCTCAAAATCGGAACCGGGCGAACCCGGGCATCGCTGTGCAGCCAATCCAGAGCCTTGCTCTATCGAGGCTGACGCCAGTGCAGGCATACTATAGCAATCAGATGCTTAGCGCGGCAACGTGAAACCTTCTCAACACTCAGGCACGACCGCTGCCGATGACCCGCGGCCGGCCCACACAACGCCGCTCCGAGGCGCGCAAGTGGTTGACATAGATTCCGAAATTGCCGGCCAGCGCCTGGACAATTTTCTTCTCGGTCGCCTCAAGGGTGCGCCTCGCAGCCTCATCTACCGACTGCTTCGTACCGGCCAGGTCCGGGTCAACGGCGGTCGTGCCAAGCCGGACACCCGGCTGAACGGTGGCGACCGGGTACGCATTCCACCGGTCCGTCTGGCCGAACCGAACGCGCCGGTGTCGGCACCTGGGTCGATGCTGGAGAAGATCGCCATGGCGATCGTCTACGAGGATCGCCAGGTTCTGGTGCTGGACAAGCCCAGCGGTTTGGCTGCTCACGGCGGCAGCGGCATCCGTCATGGCGCGATCGAGGCCCTGCGCGAGCTGCGCGGCGAGCAACGCCTGGAGCTTGTGCATCGACTCGACCGCGACACCAGCGGCATCCTGCTGTTTGCGAAAACGCGCGTGGCGTTGTTGGCCTTGCAGAAGCAATTGCGCGACGGTGACGCCGACAAGCGCTACCTGGCCTTGCTCGCAGGTCGCCTGCAACCGTCGCCGTTCCGGGTCGACGCAGCGTTGCGCAAACAGGTGCTGCAAGGGGGTGAGCGCATGGTCCAGGTCGCCGCCGACGGCAAGCCGTCGGCCAGTGTGTTCATCGCCAACCAGCGTCTGCCCGGTGCGACCCTGGCCGAAGTGCGGATCGAGACCGGCCGGACGCACCAGATTCGTGTCCATGCCCGCCACATCCGGCATCCGATTGCCGGCGACGATAAATACGGTGATCCCGAGTTCAACGCGCGGATGAAATCCTTGGGACTGCGACGCCTGTTCTTGCACGCGGCCAGTCTGCGCATCCGCGGTCCGAACGACGAAGACTACCTGTTCCACGCGCCGTTGCCGCCGGAACTGGCCTGTGTGGTCGACCGGCTCGCCGCCGCCTGAGCCGCAGGCAACGAGAACCGGTATCGACCTCACCACTTCGATGTAGACGTTTGCACGCCCATCTCCGACAAAACACGCCTGACGTGGTTTGGCGAACGCGGCAGAGTCGCAATATTCGGCCTTTGCGGAACGACTGCGGCCATTCTCCCTCCCGACTCCTAAGACGGCGAGATGAAAAAGCGCGCACCGATCTCGGCATTGCGCACCACCCAGGGTGGCGTCAGCATCAGCAGCGATACGCTCAGTATCGCGTGCGAGACTGCCAGCGGAAGCACGTAGGGTCGGTGGAAATACAGTTGGATCCAGACGAAGGCGCCCAGGCAGATCGCGCACATCAGGGCGAAGTTCGGTGCGTGCAGCAGACCGAACAGGGCTGCGACCACGGCTGCCGCCAGCACCTTGTGACCGCGGGTCAGGCTCAGTGCCTCGCGCGCCAGTACACGATGCAGCAGCCACTGCTGGAACAGAGCCCAGGCGCCGTAGCGGACGATCTTCTCCGGTGTCGGCCAGCGCAGCGGATAGTCCGGCTGAGCGATCACCCGGTAGAGGACCAGGGCAGCCAGCACGGCCAGTGTGAACAGCAGAGCGTTGCGCCAGGCGTCCAGGGTGCCCGGCGAAAAACGCAGCGTGCTGACATCGCGTTGGCCGACGATGGCGCCGTAGGTCAGTCCCAGGATGAATACCAGGCTGGCACTGGCGCGGGCACCGTCCTCGACACCACCGAGCAGAACCACCACCAAGGGGCCGGTCAGGGTCAACGCCAGGTTCCAGGAGGGTGGCGCATCGCCCTTGAAGAAGCTGCGGCGCAATACATAGACGATCGGAATCAGATACAGCAGCAGGGTCAGGAACCAGACCGTATCCGGGATCACCAGCGAGCCGGCCTGGTGGCGTTCGTAGAGCAGGCGCGGCGCTTCGCCACGTGCCTGCGCGCGCTGATCCTCCAGCCACAGCGCCTGCTCGGGAATGTACGCCGACAGCAGGTCCGGGGCCGGCCGAAGGGCCGGCGCGGCATGCCAATGTGCAACCAGAAAATAGACGGTCAGGGCGACCGCGATCAGCCATAGCGCCGGCAGCCAGCGTGATAGCGGGCCGGGCGGTTGGATCACGGGTTCCTTACTCGACGATAAATAGTCCATCGATCTTCGCGGCGCAGATGAAGTCGTTGTCCGACAAGCCGCCGACATCGTGAGTCGAAAGGCGCACGCGGCAGTAGCCCCAGCCCAGTTCCAGGTCGGGGTGATGGTTTTCCTGCTCAGCCAGCCAACCGAGCGCGTTGGCAAAGCTGAGCGCGGGCAGGAAGCCGTCGAAGCGGAAGTCGCGGCCGATCTTCTGTCCGTCGCTGAGCAGCGACCACTTTGGCAGCGCCGCCAGCCGGGATTCCAGCGCCGAGCCGGCCAACCTGTGCTCGGCGCCCTTCAGCGCCCTGCAGTTCTGCTTGCGCAATTCCTCTGCGGTCATCGATGACTCCTGTCTGGCATTCGGTGGCCAGTATAGCCCCGGGTCGAACGCCGGGGCTGCTACGCCGGTCGTCGGAAATGGCGCAGGGGTGGCGCCGGTTCGACCAGGTCGATGCAATCGACCGGACACGGCGGCAGACACAGCTCGCAACCCGTGCATTCCTCCGCGATCACCGTGTGCATGAATTTGGCCGCGCCGACGATCGCGTCGACCGGGCAGGCCTGGATGCACAGCGTGCAGCCGATGCAGCGCGTCTCGTCGATGACGGCGACGAGCACCGGCTTTTCAACGCCATGCTCGGCATTCAGCGGTTTCGCCTCACGTCCGAGCAGCTCGGCCAGGGCCCGCACGGTGGTGTCGCCACCGGGCGGGCACTGGTTGATGTCGGCATCGCCGCTGACGATCGCCTGCGCGTACGGACGGCAGCCGGGATAGTTGCACTGGCCGCACTGGGTTTGCGGCAACAGCGCGTCGATGCGTTCGACGACCGGATCGTCATGGACTCGAAAGCGCCGCGCCGCCCAGCCCAGGATCGTGCCGAGCAGCGCTGCCAGGGCGGTCAGCGCGATGATCGCCGCGAACAGGGTCATCGCGCGTCCAGACCGGCAAAGCCGAGAAAGCCCAGGGCCATCGTGCCGGCGGTGATCAAGGCGATCGGTACGCCGCGAAACGGCGCCGGGACCGGGCTGGCGTCCAGGCGTTCGCGCGCGGCGGCGAACAGCACCAGAACCAGGCCGAAACCAACCGCCGATCCGAACCCGAACAGCAGCGCCTCGAACAGGCTGTGTTGTGCGAACGTGTTCAGCAGCACCACGCCGAGAACAGCGCAGTTGCTGGTGATCAGCGGCAGGAAGATGCCGAGCGAACGGTACAGCAGAGGTGCGCTGCTGCGCAGCACGGTCTCGGTGAACTGCACGCTGGCGGCGATCACCAGGATGAATGCGAGCGTACGCAGATATTCCAGCCCCAGCGGTTCCAGCAGCCAGCGGGTGACCAGCCAGCAGGCACCGCAGCTGATGGTCAGCACCAGGCCGGTGGCCAGAGACAGGCCGATCGCGTTGTCGAGGCTGCGCGAGGTACCCATGAAAGGGCACAGGCCGAGGAACTTGGTCAGCACCACGTTGTTGACCAGAACCGTACCGATCAGCAGCAGCGCGTACTCAGCCATAGGGCGATTGTAGAGCCACGCACGCTGCCTCCGGTGCCGATGCCGTGCTGCTGCTTTTGGTTGTCAGCGGTGGCGACCGTTCGGCGGTCCATCGATGTCACGGCCGGCGCCCGGTCGTCCACTCAGGCGGTACAGTACCCAGACTCCGGCCGCGATCGCGATCGCACCGCCGAGCATCGGCCAGGGCGAGCTGAACAGCAGCAGGGCACAGGCGAGCAGGGCGCCGATGCCGAGCACCCGGTCGCCAAGACCGGGACGCCGCGATGGTGGCCCGCGCAACAGGCTCACGCCGGCTGCGACGTAGACCAGCACGATCAGCAGCACGACCATGCCGACGATGCGCCCGAACTGCTCGCCGACGGTCGGCGATCGGGTCGCGAACAGGATCACCGACATCGCACAGGCGACAAACAGAAGACCCCAAGGCGCGGCGCCGTTGTCGCGCAGGCGGCCGAACAGCGGCGGCAGAAAGCCGCGCTGCGCGGCGCGTGCGCCGGATTCGCCGCTGACCAGCATCCAGCCGCCCAAGGTGCCGGTGGCCTTCAGCGCCGCCGCAGCGGCGACGGCGAGCATCGCCCATTCGCCGAGGATGCGGCCGGCGACCAAGGCATAGGGCGCACCGGACGACGCCAGCTCCTGCACCGGCACAATGCCCATGACCAACATCGACGAAGTGACATAGACGGCGCCGGCGATGGCAATGCCCGACAGCGTCGCCACCGGCACGTTGCGTGCCGGATCGCGGACGACACCGGCGACCATGGCTCCGGTTTCCAGGCCGACGAAGGCCCAGAACACCGGCGCCAGGTTGGTCAGCACCATTGCCATGTCGCTGCGTGCTTCCGGCCGGACATGATTCCACTCGGCACCGGTCGTGTTCCAGCCGGCACGAAACAACTCGGCGTCGAAACTGCTCCAGCCCAGCATCAGCACCAGCGCCACCGGCAGCAGGCCAAACACGACGCTGACCGATTGGAAGCGAGCGACCTGACGTGGGCCGAGCAGATTCAGGGCGAACATCAGCCAGATCAGCACCAGTTGTCCGCCCAGGTGGCCGAGCGGCATGGCATCGGCGAACGGCAGCAACGCGGCCAGATAGCCGAACGCCGCCACCGCGATTGCGTTGTTGCCGATCCACGACGCAGCCCAGTACAGCGTCGTCGCCAGAAAGCCGGCATCGCGGCCGAGGGCGGGTGCCGCATAGTCGTTCGGGGATTGCAGATTCGGATAGTCGCGCGCCAGGCGGGCGAAGCCGGCGCCGAGAATCATCGCCAGCACGGTACCCAGCAGCCAGCTCAGCACGGTCAGGCTGCCGGACTGCGCCAGTGTCGCCGGCAGCAGAAAATAGCCGGCACCGATCATGTTGTTGGCGACCAGAAAGGTCGCCAGCACCGGCCCGATCTTGCGTCTTCCGCCGCCGCTCATCGTCATGATTTCCCCGATCCGTACGCTCGGCCTAGCCGAGGGCTAGCCCGCAGGACGACAACACCGATTCCGGTGCTACTTGACCGGCATGCCGGCGCCGGCGCCCTCGTCGACGTCGAGCAGGAACAGCTCGCTGCCGCCGTTGCCGGCGGACAGGATCATGCCCTCGCTGAGGCCAAAGCGCATCTTGCGTGGCGCCAGGTTGGCGATGAACACGACCTTGCGCCCGACCAGCTTCTCCGGTTCCGGATACGCGGCCTTGATGCCGGAGAAAATCTGCCGCGTGCCCAGCTCGCCGGCGTCGAGCTGGAAGCGCAACAGCTTGTCGGCGCCTTCGACGTGTTCGCAGGCGATGACGGTGGCGATGCGCAGGTCGAGCTTGGCGAAGTCGTCGATGGAGATGAATTCGGGGGTGGCGGTTGAATCCGGGCGGGGGGCCGCGGGCTCGGGACTGGGGCGCGCGGTCGCGGTGGTTGCTTCGGCGGGCGCCGCCGCCTGGCCGAGGGTGTCCTTGCTGGCTTCGATCATGGTCTGGATGTGCTTGGGGTCGATTCGGGTCAGCAACGGCCGGTAGTCGGCGAACCGGCGACCGGTGACGTCCGTGTTGATGTCGGCGACTCGCCAGTACTCGGCTTCTTCGCCCAGCCATTCGGCGATCGCCTTCGCGGTCTCCGGCAGGATCGGCGCCAGGGCGATTGCCAAGGCGCGAAACGAGCGCAGCCCGGTTGCAAGCACGGCGGCGAGTTCGTCCCGGCGCTCCGGGTCCTTGGCCAGGTTCCAGGGCTTGTAGGCGTCGATGAACTGGTTGACGATGTCGGCAATGGCCATCAACCGGCGGGCGGCGGCCGCGTATTCGTCGCGCTGGTAGTGGGAGAAGACGTCTTCGGCGGTCTTGGCGGACTCCCAGGTGTATGCGACAGCAAGGGCGAAATCGGGATTGCGTTCGGAAAAGTCACTGACAGCGGGGACCACGTTGTCGAAGTGGGTCTGCAGCAACTTCGCGCAGCGGCTGGCTATGTTGACGAACTTGCCGACCAGGTCAGCGTTGACCCGGGCGACGAAGTCGTCGAGGTTGAGATCCAGATCGTCGACGCCGCCGCTGGATTTGGCCGCGTAGTAGTAGCGCAGGTACTCGGGGTTCAATCCGACATCGAGGTAGGTGCGGGCCTGGATGAAGGTGCCACGCGACTTCGACATCTTGGCGCCATTGACGGTCAGGTAGCCATTGACGTGCAGTCGGTCCGGCAGGCGCAGACCGTTGCCAGCCAGCACGGCCGGCCAGAACAGGCCGTGGAAGTTGACGATGTCCTTGCCGATGAAGTGGCGCAGCTCGGCATGATCGCCAGGGATGAGAATTCGTTCGAAGTCGGATTCGTCCAGGCCATTGCCGCCCTTGGCGCACAGCGCCTGGAAGCTCGACAGGTAGCCGATCGGCGCATCGAGCCAGACGTAGAAGAACTTGCCCGGCTGATTCGGAATTTCGAAGCCGAAGTACGGCGCGTCGCGCGAGATGTCCCAGTCGCGCAGCCCGCCGTCACCGTCGAGCCATTCGCGCAGCTTGGCCTTGACGCCGGGTACGGCGACGTCGCCATCAAGCCAGTTGCGAAGCACGTCAGCGAAATCGCCAGGTTTGAAGAAGAAGTGTTCGGACTCGCGCAGCTCCGGCTTCGCGCCGGAGACGACCGAGCGCGGATTCTTCAGCTCGGTCGGGGCATAGGTCGCGCCGCAGTGTTCGCAGTTATCGCCGTACTGGTCCGCCGTGCCGCATTTCGGGCACTCGCCCTGGATGTAGCGATCGGGCAGGAACATCGCCTTGACCGGGTCGTAGAACTGCTCGATCGAGCGACGGGCGATGTGGTCATTGGCCTCAAGTGCGGCGTAGAAGCGCTCGGTCAGCGCCCGGTTGCGTGCCGAGTGGGTCGAGTCGTAGTGGTCGAAATGAACGGAGAAATCGGCGAAATCGCGCTCGTGGCTGTCTTGCATGCCGGCGATGAACGCCTCCGGCGTCGTGCCTTGCTTCTCGGCCGCGAGCATGATCGGCGTGCCGTGGGTGTCGTCGGCGCAGACGAAGTGCACGCGCTCGCCGCGCATGCGCGCCGCGCGCACCCAGATGTCGGCCTGGATGTAGCCGACCAGATGGCCCATATGCAGATGCCCGTTCGCGAACGGCAGGGCGGTGGTGACCAGGATGTGACGGGACATGCGCGCTCGCTCGATGCAAGCGCGGGATTATCCCACGAGTGGCGCCATCGCTGGGCGGTGGCGCCGTGGTCGGCTTATTGGTCCCGTGCTTCCAAGATGCCCGCGCTAGCGCGGGCAGTCGTACTGCGCGAGCGCGGCCATGGCGTTTTCAGCCGTGCGTGCACAGATCGGCGCCAGATTGCCGCGGGTGGTCGGACCGCGCGCCATCGTCACCCAGGTGGCGCGCCAGGTCTCCAGCGCCATTTGCATGCCGCCGCGTGCTTCGGCAGGAACCTGCGCCAGGCAGGCCTCGTAGCGGGCGAGAAAATCATCGCATTCGGGTACACCGGTAGCGCCGTCGAGGCCGGTCGCTGGGGCTTCGGCAGCGCTTGCGGTGTCGGCGGAATCGGCGCCAGGGTCGTCGGCGCGGCCGCAGCCGAACAGCAGCAGGCTGGTCAAGACGATCGTCAGCAAACGCAGAATCATGACGCACTCCAGGGTTGATCCACAGCGAATCGGCCGCCGGCGAGTGGCGCCGGAGCGGCACCGGTAGAATCGCGGCAAGCAATGGAGCGTATAGCATGACTGAATTCGTCGATCGTGTCCGCCAGGTGCTGGCGACGATCACCGATCCGCACACGGGTACCGATCTGGTCGCAGGTGGTGCGTTCAAGGGCGCTGCCGACACGGGCGCTGGAAATCTGGTCGATCTGGTGCTGGGCTATCCGGCCCGGTCCTGGCACGCGTCCTTGCGCGAGCAGGTGCGGGCGGCGCTGGCGGCGGCCGGTCTCGGCGAAGTCCGGGTCGGGGTCGACCAGCGCGTGGTCGCGCACCAGGTGCGTGAAGAACTAACGCCGTTGCCCGAGGTCCGCAACATCATCGCCGTCGCGTCCGGCAAGGGCGGCGTCGGCAAGTCGACCACGGCCGTCAACCTGGCCCTGGCCCTGGCCGCCGAGGGCGCCAGGGTCGGGGTTCTCGATGCCGACATCTACGGCCCGAGCGTGCCGCGAATGCTCGGCGTTTCCGGTCGTCCAGACAGCCCGGACGGCAAGCGCATCGTGCCGAAACAGGCGCATGGCCTGCAATGCATGTCGATCGGCTTCATGATCGAGGAGGACACGCCGATGATCTGGCGCGGTCCGATGGTCACCCAGGCCTTGCAACAGATGCTGGGCGAAACCGCTTGGGACGACCTGGACTACCTGATCATCGATCTGCCGCCTGGCACCGGCGACATCCAGCTCACCCTGTCGCAGCGGGTGCCGGTATCGGGTGCACTGATTGTCACTACGCCCCAGGACATCGCCCTGCTCGATGCCCGCAAGGCGCTGAAGATGTTCGAGAAGGTCGAGGTGCCGGTGCTCGGCGTAGTCGAAAACATGAGCACCCATGTCTGCTCGAACTGCGGTCACGTCGAGGCGATCTTTGGCGAAGGCGGCGGCTCGCGCATGGCGCAGCAATACCAGGTGCCCCTGCTCGGACAGCTGCCGTTGGCGATGGCGATCCGCGAGCAGGCCGACGGCGGTACGCCGACCGTCGTCGCCGAGCCGGATTCGGCCGCCGCCGCCGCCTATCGGCAGATTGCCCGCGCAGCCGCCGGCCGGCTCAGCCTGCGCGCCCGCAGCAAGGCCATGAACCTGCCGAACATCGTCATCGAGTAGCCGCAACCGGAGCCAATCAGATGAATGCGAATGACTCGACTGTACGACGCCGATGGCGCCTGGGACGCTGGGGCTGGTGGGCCCTGGCTCTCGCCAGCCTGGCCTTGTTGATCGCCTTGGCGCTGCGCGTTGCCGACGTTCCGCGGCTACCGGTCCAGATCAAGGAACAACGAAGCACGGTCGAGCGTGCCGCCGATGCCGTACGCAATGCTGTGCTCGGAAGCCGCGAACGAGCAGATCAGAAGGCTGGACCCTTGGCCGGCGAATGGCGCTTCGGTCCCAGTCTGCACTGGTTCGCGACCGCGATCGCTGTGTTGGCGGCATTGATGGCCGTAATCACAGGCCTTGCTGGTGGCCTGGCCTGGGAGCTTGTGTTCGGCATCGTGACGCTCGGTGCGGCGGCACTCGTCCTACAGGCACTCGTCGGCCTGGCGATCGCTCTGGTGGTGATCGTCGGCCTGATCGGCATGCTTGGTCAGCTCGGTGATCTGTTCGACGGATCGAGCTGTTGCGACGGCTGATGATCGTCGTCTGGTTCGCCAATGACAGGCGTGGTCCTTGCACGTCTAGCGGTTTCATCGCAGCGCTGGACCGCGCGCAAGCCTTGTTCGGAAGCGCTTGCCTTTCGTCCGGCAGATTTAGTCAATATCCTCTTCGTTGCGGATCGTTTCCGAAGCGTTCGGTGGGGTGTCTGGAATATGAAAATTCTAGCCGTTTATGGTACGGGCATTCTGCTCATGCTGATCGTGGCTTTCCTGGTATACACCAGGGCGGTATCGACACGACGGAGAGTCGTGTGCGCGAGCTGCGGTGAGTCAGTGGACATGGAGCAGGTGGCTGCTTCGGCGCGCTCGTGCGAAAGCGCTGGCTTCGCGTTGCGAGGGTTGTCCGGAACTCGGTGTTGCCGGTGTCTGTAGTGGTTATCGGTTGCAGACCGCCTGCGTTCGAGCACTGGAGGCTGATCTTGAGGCGCGCTTGGACATTCAGTTGTCTGGTTTCCTGGATTCGAATGACCAGGACAGCCCCGAAGTTGCACGCTGCGAACACCGTGCTTCGGTCGGGAATTGAGTGCGAAGCGCCCGCGCGACATCGCGCGGGCGAATAAACGATAGCCATTCAAGGCTGAAAGCCGTCGGCGAAGATCGGGTCGTGGGTCTGGTTGAACCAAAGCAGCAGGTCGCGCAACGCGATCGGCATGTTCTGAGCCGGCGCAGCGCCGGCCTGGTCGGTCGGGGTCGCGCCGTGGCAGCCTTCGCAGGCGCGGATTTCGCCGGGCTGCACGGTCAGCCAGAAACGTTCGCGTACGACCGGGCTGCCGTCCGGTGCGGTCAGCTGCCACGACAGTGCACGTCGTGCCGGCACGAACACGGCGATCGAGCCATCGCTGGCGATCGGCACCGACCCTTCCGGCCCTCCGGGATTGCCGGGATGGAAGCGCATCGCGGCGGCATCGTGCAGGAAACGCGCGAGCACGCGCCGTCCGGGACGGGGTGTATCGATGCCGCCGATGCCGCGGACCTGGTCGCCCTGAACGATCTGGAAGTCGCTGACATCGTAGATCGTGCCGCCAGCGCCGATGGTCTGGGTGCCACCGGGCACGCGCAGGTTGAACGGTTGCTGCCGATCCAGCGCGTCGCGGGTGGTGGCATTGCGCACCACGACCAGGCCGAGGTCCCATGCACGCATGAATGCGCGCAGCGGCTCAACCGCGCTGCCGGCGTCGGCAAATGCCTGCTGTTCCGGCGCCTCCGGCGCCGGTTCGACGGCGATCGGCGGTCGCGTTCGTGCTACCACTTCGACCGGCGATAGTTCCCAGAACGGTCCGTCATAGCTGACCAGGACATCCGGATCGTAGAACTGGACACTGCGGGAAATGCCTTGGGTCAGGGGCGGGCCGGGCAGCAGCTGGTCGTTCGGACCGGCGGTCAGGCGCCGGATTCGGAACAGGTACGCCGGCTGCGGCAGCGGCCGGGTGCCGAGGTTGCCGTTCTGGGTGTGCTGGTCGGTGTGCGCGGCGAGCACAGCGCCGGTGCCAAGCACGAACGGATCACGGTAGCGGCCGGTGAAGCCCGGCGGCGGATTGGCATAGGTACCGTGCGCAGAACGGTCTTGCAGATACTGGATCGTGAACTGCCGCGCGGCGAGCTCCGGAGGCGCGTGGAACGCCACCAGCTGTCCGGCTGCGTGGGTGCCGAACTCGGGTGGGTCGATCGCCAGATAGCGGCCGGGCGTGGTCGGATCCTCGATGATGTGGGTCAGGTTCAGTACCGGATTCGAGTTTGGCCGCCCGGACACCGCACTGATGAACTCGACCAGATTCGGGTCGTTGCTGAAGCTGCGGTCGAAATAGCTGTGCAGCTCGTGCCGGCCGACGTGGTTCAGCGTTTCCTCGCCGCTGCCGTCGCTGCGGATTTGCCACGGTGTGAAATGGTTGAAGCGCAGGCCATTGACATGACCACTGCCGTAGCGCGATTCGGGAAAGACCTCGGTCAACGTGTCCAGTCGCGGCGCGTGCGCCGCTTCCGAGGCCCAGTCGAAGTTGCCGTAGGGATTGCCGCCGGCATCGGCCTGCTGGTCGCGTTGCAGATGGTCCCAGCGGCTGAACACGATTCGTCCGTAGCGGTCGACGAACGGATCGAACGAGCCTGAGGGCGAGTGCTGCAACAAGATCAATTCGCCATCATCCGGATCCAGGCGCCAGAGGCCGGTCGGTGTCGCCGTCGACTCGTACTCATCGTGCTGGGGATAGAGGTGACGCTCGCCGCCGCGTGGCCGGTCGGAGACGAAGACGATGCGGTCGTCGGCGAGATAGGCCGGCTGCACGTTGTTGTAGTCCAGCGGCTGGTTCGGCACTTTCGTGACCTGGGCGCTTTGACCCGGCCCGAGACCGCTGACCTCGTACAGTTGCCAATAGTCCTGACGCAGCTGGTACTGCTGGGTGGGCGCGCCGATCACCATCGCGAACAGTGCTTTGTCACCGGACCAGTGCACGGCCGGATCACGCACCGAGATCGCCTGCGCGCCCTGGAACCCGGTCACGCCGTAGCCGGCCTCTGCGGTCAGGTTGCGTAGCTGGCCGTCTGGCTGGCACAGCATCAGATCGCCGCCTCGACCGGCGCGGGCCACTGCCGGCAGATGGTTGGCGAAGACCGAGCCGATCGTCGCAAAATCCTGGGCCACCGGATACTGCAGAACGAACAGGATCGGATGCGCCAGTCCGGTGCCGTCGCACGATTGTGCCTGGCTAAGTGGCGACGTCGCCAGGGCGAGGGCGGAAAGTGCTGCGGCGAACATCGGCGTGCATCGCATCGGCGGGTACTCCTGGGTCCGTGGTTACGGGCAGCAACGCCGAACTGACCGGAAAGCGAATGTGCCACGGTTTCCGGTCACACCGGAAGTGCCGGGCGCGGGCCACGATCGAAGCGGCCTGCGGATGGATCAGCGCCAGTGAATAATGTCGAACGCCAAAGCGAGATCCTCGTAGTCGGGCGTTCTCAGCAAGGCAACGTCACGGGGGCGTCTGGCGTCAGCCGCAGCTGCGTCCGACTTTTTTTCAGGTTTTCAGAACGGAGCCGGATCGAAGTCGTTGCCGAAGATGCGGTCGGCGTCCGCGACCACGTCCAGGAAGATGGCCGCCGGTGGGCCGTATTCGCTGGCGACGTCATGTCCCTGGACGATCAGCAGGTGCCGGCCAGGCGGAATTCGCGTGGTGTCGATCGCGACCTCGACCTCTTCGGTCGTGCCATTGAAACTGCCGTCGCCCGCTGACATGGCCAAGCCTGGGCCGCCATCGTGCCACGGCAAACGATTCAGAAAAACCGTCGCGCCGGCAATGACATGGCTGGGCGACTCCGGCCCCGGGTCACGGTAGCGGGTGTCGTCGATGCGCGCGCTCAAGGTAACCACGGTGCCCTGGGTGGCCTGTGTCGCATCCAGTTGCAGCGAATCGGCGTCCGGGCCGGCTGGGAGCAGGTACGGCGCGTGCAGGGTGCGGGCGGCGTAGCGCAACATTTTGAGGTTGTCCGGAAAGGTGACCGACTCGGCGACCTCGCAATCCTCGAAGAACCAGATGCCTAGCTCGATCGTGTAGGCCGGCAGCCCGAGTTCACCATAGGCAAAGTCGGTCGTCGTGCCGTCGGTCGGGTACAGGTCGACCCCCTGCTGTGGTTCGTAGTCGTTGATCCAGGCCAGGCGCTTGCCCAGGCGTGCCAATTGGTCGGCATTGCCGGCGGCCAGTTCGGTGCCGCCCCACGGCCACAGCACCAGCTGTGAGAAGCTGTGTACGTCCAGGAACAGGCCCTGGGTGTCGTCTGCCGCCGGCGTGGTCTGGTCGTTGGAGTCGCCGGGGCGTGTATCCGGAAACAGCTGCATGACGTAGTCGATCACCGCTTGCGTTTCCGGCTCGGACGCCGCAAGCGGGCCGCGGAACGTGTCTGAACAAGGATCGCCGTCGGAACCACCAAACTGGTTCCAGCCCCAGGGGAAGTTGCGATTCAGATCGATGCCGTCATTGTTCGGTGGGTTCGGTGGGGAACAGGCTCCATCCAGCCAGTTCTCGTTCTTGCGCCACAACAGGCCGGTTTCGGCTCGCTTGCGGCCGTCCGGGTTCGCCGCCAGCAGCAGGTGGAATTCGTGATGGTCGAGCAGCCAGGTCGCGTCGGCGTCGCTACCGTAACCGGCCAGCAGTTGTTCGGCGAAGCGGGTCATCAGCTCGCTGGTGGTGTACTCGCGCGCGTGCATGCCGGACATCGCGAACAGCTTGGGCTTGTCGCCGCCGACCGTCTGGTTGCTCAGGCGCAGTACGCGCAGCGGCCAGCCCTGGGCACTGTCCTGGGTGCGCCGCCAGCTGACGCCGATGTCGATCTGGCTGGCCAGTTGCGGATAGGTCGCGACCAGGTCATCGATCGTGTCCAGCGTATCCTCGACGGTGCGGTAGCAGGCAAAGCCGGGGATCTCGCGCGGGTCGCCGCGCAGGGCTGCCAGTTTTCGCTGCAGCTGCGCCGTCGCCTCGGTCTCGATCATGTACTCGATGCCTCGCAGTCGCAGACGGTCACGGCTGTAGGCATCGGCATCGACCAGAACATCGCCACTGTCGCGTTCGACCACGAGGTGGCCAAACCAGAGGCTGAGCTGCTGACGTGTTGCCGCGTCGGCGGCCGGAATGCGCAGCACCTGTGGAGCCGGCGCTTGAGCGGCGATGGTCGCCGCAACCGAGCCGAGCAGCCCCATCAACAACCATCGACGCATCGGGAGTCTCCCGTTGTTACAACCGGGCAGGCTAGCATAGGCGGGGAGTGAATGTGATGGGCGTCACGGTCTGGTCCCGGTCAGTGACAGCTGCGAGCGTCCGACTTTTTTTCCGGGCTCTCAGAATGGAGTTGGTTCGAAGTCGTTGCCGAAGATGCGGTCGGCGTCCGCGACCACGTCCAGGAAGATGGCCGCCGGTGGGCCGTATTCGCTGGCGACGTCATGTCCCTGGACGATCAGCAGGTGCCGGCCAGGCGGAATTCGCGTGGTGTCGATCGCGACCTCGACGTCTTCGGCCGTGCCATTGAAACTGCCGTCGCTCGCTGTCATGGCCAGGCCTGGGCCGCCATCGTGCCACGGCAGGCGATTCAGAAAAACCGTCGCGCCGGCAATGACATGGCTGGGCGATTCCGCCCCGGCGTTCCGGTAGCGGCTGTCGTCGACATGCGCGTGCAGGATCACGACGGTGCCCTGCTGAACCTTGTCCGCGTCCAAGTGCAGGTCGTAAACATCGGGCCCGGCCGGCAACTGGTAGGGGGCGTGCAGCGTGCGGGCCGCGTACCGCAGCGCGGCCAGATTGTCCGGGAGAATCGTCGATTCGAAGGCAGGGCACGGCTCGAAGAAGAAGTTCCCGAGTTCGAAGGTGTAGGCGGGCAAACCCAGTTCGCCGTATGCGAAGTCGATTGTCGTGCCGTCGGTCGGGTACAACTGTACCGCCGGTGTTGGCGAATAGGCATTGAACCAGGCCATGCGCTTGCCGAGTCGGGCGAGCTGATCGGCATTGCCGTTGGCCACGTGGGTGCCGCCCCAGGGCCAGAGCACCAGGCGCGAGTAGCTGTGAATATCCAGAAACAGGCCCTGAGTGGCCGGATTGGCCGGGGTGGTCAGGCTGGTCGGATCGCCGGGCCGGGTGTCTGGAAAGATCGCACGCAGATAGTCGCGTACGGCCGCGGTTTCCGGCTCCGAGGCGGGCAGCGGCCCGCGAAACGTCGCCAGACATTGGATCGAGCTGGAGCCGCCGAACTGGTTCCATCCCCATGGGAAGTTGCGGTTGAGGTCGACACCGGGGTGGTTGCTGCCGGTCGTGCTTCCGCAGGGCGCATCAATGGTGTTCTCGTTCTTGCGCCAGCTCAGCCCGGTTTCGGCACGCTTGCGCCCATCCGGATTTGCCGCCAGCAGCAGATGGAACTCGTGGTGGTCGAGCAGCCAGGTGGCGTCGGCGTCGACACCGTAACCGGCCAGCAGTTGCTCTGCGAACCGGGTCATCAGTTCGCTGGTGGTGTACTCGCGGGCGTGCATGCCCGACATCGCGAATAGCTTGGGCTTGTTCCGGCCGTGGTCGAGCTTGCTGAGGCGAAGCACGCGCAGGGGCCAACCCAGGTCCGGGTCTTGGCTGCGCCGCCAACTGACGCCGATGTCGGCGTAGCTGGCCAGTTGCGGATATTGCGCAATCAGGGTGTCGACCGTGTCCAGGGTCTCCTCGACCGTTCGGTAGCACGCGTAGCCCGGTATCGAGCGCGGGTCGCCGCGCTGGGCAGCCAGCATGGCATGGAGTTGCTCGGTCGCGGTGGTTTCGGTCGTAAAGTCGACGCCACGAAGGCGAAGACGGTCACGCGCATAGGCGTCTGCATCGACCAGGACATCACCGGTCTCCGGTTCCAGGCGCAGATGACCGAACATCAACCCCAATTGATGCCGGATCGCGGTGTCCGGCGCCAGGATTCGAATGATCTCCGGGTCGGAGGCGTGCTCGGCCGACGCAGCCTGGATTGAGGCCAGCACGAACAGGAATAGCCATCGGCGCATGGGCGGGCATCGATTCGCAAATTCAGCGGCTCACGCTAGCATGAACGGGTTCGTTGTGCGCTCGGTCACGGTTTCGGATGCACGTCCGCACCCGCCGCTGCTACGCTTGCCGCCCCCGTTTTCTCTCGCTTGGTGACGATGAGCATCAAATCCGACCGCTGGATCCAGCGCATGGCCGAACAGCACGGCATGATCGAACCGTTCGAGTCCGGCCAGATCCGTACCGGCGCCGACGGCCAGCGGCTGATCTCCTACGGCACTTCCAGTTACGGCTATGACGTACGCTGCGCCGACGAGTTCAAGATTTTCACCAACATCAACTCGACGATCGTCGATCCCAAGGATTTCGACACCCGCAATTTCGTCGACTTTCGCGGGGATTGCTGCATCATTCCGCCGAACTCGTTCGCACTAGCACGCACGGTCGAATATTTTCGCATTCCCCGCAACGTGCTCACCGTGTGTCTGGGCAAGAGTACCTATGCCCGCTGCGGCATCATCGTCAACGTCACGCCGCTGGAACCGGAGTGGCAGGGCCACGTAACCCTGGAGTTCTCCAACACGACGCCGCTGCCAGCGAAGATCTACGCCCACGAAGGGGTCGCGCAGATGCTGTTCTTCGAGTCCGACGAGGAATGCGCGGTCTCGTATGCCGACCGTCGCGGCAAGTACCAGGGTCAGCGTGGCGTCACCCTGCCGCAGGCCTAGGAGCCTGCGCGGCAGAAATGTTCGAGGCGAAAAGTCGACTGCGCGAGGAC
>CAZFUH010000002.1:0-36858 GCA_964522235.1 uncultured Rhodanobacteraceae bacterium | reverse complement strand
CTCACCCTGCCCGGCTGGCGCGGGGAAATCGCCGCCAAGATCGTCAAGGAAATCCGCGACCGCCTGCGCTTCCTGGTCGACGTCGGCCTGGACTATCTGACCCTGGAGCGGCAGGCGGACTCCTTGTCCGGTGGCGAAGCCCAGCGCATTCGCCTGGCCAGCCAGATCGGCGCCGGCCTGGTCGGTGTCATGTACGTGCTCGACGAGCCGTCGATCGGCCTGCACCAGCGCGACAACGAACGCCTGCTCGGGACCCTGACCCGGCTGCGCGATCTCGGCAATACGGTCATCGTCGTCGAGCACGACGAGGACGCCATTGCCGCCGCTGACCATCTGGTCGACATCGGGCCAGGAGCCGGCGTCCATGGCGGCGAGGTCGTCGCGCAAGGCTCGGTCGACGATATCAAACGCAGCAAGGACTCGATCACCGGTCAATTCCTGTCCGGCAAACGCGGTATTGCCGTGCCGGCAACAAGACGCCCACCTGACCGCCAGCGCACGCTGCGCATTGAGGGCTGCCACGGCAACAATCTGCACGATGTGACCCTGGAGATTCCGGCCGGCCTGTTCGTCTGCGTCACCGGCGTCTCCGGCTCGGGCAAATCAACCCTGATCAACGACACCTTGTACCGGCTCGCCGCAAGTCATCTGAACGGCAGTCGCGAGCGCGCCGCGGCGCACGGCAAGGTCGACGGCATGGACCTGTTCGACAAGGTGGTCGACATCGACCAGAGCCCGATCGGACGTACACCGCGCTCGAACCCGGCCACCTATACCGGCCTGTTCACACCATTGCGCGACCTGTTCTCGCAGGTGCCGGAGGCGCGCGCACGCGGCTATGCCCCTGGTCGCTTCAGCTTCAATGTCCGGGGCGGCCGCTGCGAAGCCTGCCAGGGCGACGGCATGATCAAGGTCGAGATGCATTTTCTGCCGGATGTCTATGTGCCTTGCGATGTCTGCCATGGCAAGCGCTACAACCGGGAAACGCTCGAGGTGCAGTACAAGGGGCATACCATCAGCGATATCCTGGAGATGACGATCGAGGACGCCTACCAGCTGTTCGCGCCGGTGCCGTCGATCGCGCGCAAGCTGGAAACCCTGATCGACGTCGGACTCAGCTATATCAAGCTCGGCCAGAGCGCGACCACGCTGTCGGGCGGTGAGGCCCAGCGCGTCAAGCTCTCACGCGAGCTGAGCAAGCGCGACACCGGCCGTACCCTGTACATCCTCGATGAGCCGACCACCGGCCTGCACTTCCACGACATCGAACAGTTGATGGAAGTGCTGCATCGGCTGCGCAACGACGGCAACACCGTCGTCGTCATCGAACACAATCTGGATGTGATCAAGACCGCCGACTGGGTCATCGACCTTGGCCCCGAAGGCGGCCATCGCGGCGGCCGCATCATCGCCACCGGCACGCCGGAGGACATCGCCGCGAACCCGGACTCGCACACCGGCCGCTTCCTCACCCGCCTGCTCGCACCGACGCCGAAAAAGCGCAAGCGCGCGGCGTAGCAGCGAGCACGCTGTCGGAAAACGTCCCGCCGGGCGCTCGACCGGCGGCAGCACCCCGGCGAAGCTTCAGTGCCTCTCCGGCAGAGCGCCGCCGAGCATAGGCGCTCGCATCTGCGATGACGAAACGCGGCAGCACTACCGTCCGGTCACTGCGAATCTGCCGCCAGCTCGGGCACAATGGCGCGATGAGCGAGATCCTGATCCTGTACTACAGCCGCAGCGGCCACACTGCGACGATGGCACGGCAGATCGCCCGCGGCGTCGACGAGGTCGACGGCATGCACGCGCGCCTGCGCACCGTGCCCCCGGTCGCCGTGACGACCCAGACCGCCAGCCCACCCGAACCGGAGGACGGAGCTCCGTACGCGAGCCGGCAGGATCTGGACGACTGTTCCGGCCTGATCCTCGGCAGTCCGACCCGCTTCGGCAACATGGCGGCGCCGCTGAAGCATTTTCTCGACGGCACCGCGCCGGACTGGCTGGCGGGCACGCTCGCCGGCAAGCCGGCCGCCGTGTTCACCTCGACCGGCAGTCTGCACGGCGGCCAGGAAAGCACCCTGCTGAGCATGATGCTGCCGCTGCTGCACCATGGCATGGTCCTGGTCGGCATCCCGTACACGCAGGACGAGCTGAACACGACCCGCAGCGGCGGCACACCCTACGGTGCCAGCCACTGGGCCGGCGTGCGCGGCGAACACGAAGCCAGCGACGAAGAGAACCGCCTGTGCCGCTACCTGGGCCGGCGCGTCGCCGAACTCGCGTACAGGCTGGCGTCATGATGCGCACCTGCCTGATCCTGATCCGCATCGGCCTGCTCGCCCTGCTGGCGCTGCAAATCCTCTGGCATGGCTTTCTGCCGCCGCCACGTTCGGCCTTGGGCTGGAGCGCGCTGACTGTGACCGTGCTGCCACTGTTGCTGGTGCTGCCCGGTGCCTGGCGCGGATGGCCGATGCCGCTGTTCTGGGCCAACCTGCTGTGCCTGCTGTACTTCTGTCACGGCGTCAGCGAGGCCTGGATGCAGCCGGCAATGCGCGGCTGGGCCCTGCTCGAAATCACCCTGGCTGTCCTGGTCGTCGGTGCCTACGGCCGATTCGGACTCGCCTCGCGCCGCGCCGCCGCAACGCCATCAACGCGGGCGGACCACTAGCCCCACTTCGGGTGTGAGCCATCGCAAGCGCCGCGCATGCCGTTCTGAATCAGAT
Organism: uncultured Rhodanobacteraceae bacterium; assembly: GCA_964522235.1. Lineage (GTDB taxonomy): Bacteria > Pseudomonadota > Gammaproteobacteria > Xanthomonadales > UBA2363 > Pseudofulvimonas. The sequence continues at coordinate 34,138 of CAZFUH010000002.1, read as the reverse complement.
CGGCGCGGGAGAAACCAGCTCGTTCCATTTCGCTCGTTGCTCGCTTCTCAATATCGGTTGACGCGCGGCGGCATGCAGTCGGCGGCGCGCTCGCGTGCCTGGCGGGCGCCGTTCGGCGCGTTCTGCGCCTCGCGAGCCTCGGCGATCGTGTACCAGTTGCGCGCGCACCATTCACCGACCTTTGGCCCGGCATCCCAGGATTCCCGGGCCAGGCGTTCGGCGTCGGCAGCCTCACCGCGAGCGAGCAGCAATTCGGCGTAGCGCTGCCGGGCCTCGGGATCGTCGAGGGCATCGACCAGGGCCTGCTCCGCGGCTCGGCGGTCGCCGCGCATCTCGGCCTGCTTCGACGTCTCGATCGCTTCGGCGGCGGCGACGTCACGAACCAGTTCGACATGGAAGTCGCCTCGATACTGCATGGCCCGATCACGAATGTCGGCAAGCACGTTACGCGGCGGTTCCGCCGGGGGCAGCGCAGGCGCCGGGCGCGGCGGCTCGCTGGCGCAGGCCGCCAGCAGACTCATCGACAATGGAAGAACGACACGGAGTGGGCGCATAGGGCAGCACGTGAGTTTGAACGCAGCGAAGAATGTCGCACCGGCGCCAGCCGCCGTGGCAGCATCGAAACTGGCATTCTACGCAGCCAAGGTGAACGCAACTGAGCCAGAGCTCAACCGCCGGGACCGACCTCGCCGCGAGCGTCGTCGCGATGCTGCCGAACACCACCGAAGCGGTGATCGAAGCAGCTGCCCGAACCCGACTCCAAGGGCGCATGACCGGGCACGAACGGCAGGCTGCGGCTATCCGGACAACGTGCCGGCATCGCTTCGCCGTGAGCGCCGATACTCTGCCACGACACGGCGGCGCGCGCCTCGACCGACAGCGGCGCTTGCGGCAGACGGCGCATCAGATCGATCCACACCGGCAGCGCGGCGCCGGAGCCGGTCAGGTCCAGGGCCTGGTTTTCATCATTGCCGACCCAGACCACGGCCAGCAGATTGCCGGTATAGCCGGCAAACCAGCTGTCTCGACCGTCGTTGCTGGTCCCGGTCTTGCCGGCCGGCGTGAACGCTGCCAACGGTGAATTCGCGACCCGCACCGCGGTACCGCTGCGCACCGCTTCCTGCATGGCATAGCCGACCAGGGCAACGGCAGCCTGCTGACTGCCGCGGCCGTCACCGGGGCGGATTCCGGCCAGCACGCGACCACGCGAATCGAGAATCCCGGAAACCGAACGCAAGGGTCGAGCCTGCCCGCCGGAGGCGAAATAACCGTATAGCTGCGCCACCTGTGCCGGACTGAGATCGAGCGCTCCGAGAACCAGAGAGGGATTCGCCGTCACGTTCACGCTGCCGCCGGCCAGAGAACCGATGAAGGCAGCGACGCGGTCGACGCCGAGATCAAGACCCAGTTGCACGGTGGCCAGATTGTAGGATTTCGCCAGGGCATCGATCAGCAGGGTCGGCCCATGGCTGCGACCATCAAAATTCTTCGGCTCCCAGCTTCTGCCACCGGGCAAGCTGACCCGAATCGGCGCATCATCGAGCACCGAAGCCAATGACCACCGTGAGGGTTGCGCCAAGGCGCTGACGTAGACGAAGGGTTTGGCCAGCGAACCGATCGGTCGCTGTGCGAACACGGCGCGATTGAATCCCTGGGCGCGGGCATCCCGGCCGCCGACTGCGGCCAGTACATCGCCACTGTACGGGTCGGTCACCACGGCCGCCGCCTGCAGTCGTTCCGCGTTCGCCAATGCCGCCGTTGACTCACGCACCGCGGTCTCGGCGGCCAGCTGCGCCGAAGGCGAAAGCGTGGTGTGGATCTCCAGACCCTCGCGGCCAAGCACGTCCAGATCGGCGCCGCGGCCGAGCTGGCCGCGGACCAGGTCGAGAAACGCCGGATACCGGTTGCGGGTCAGTGCCGGCCGCGCTGTAACCCCCAGATCCTCGCCAACGGCATGCCGGCGCTCGGCTTCGTCGAGCAGCCCGGTCTCGGCAAAATGCCGCAGGACCAGATCGCGACGATTCTTCGCCCGTTCCGGGTGCCGACGCGGATTCAGCCAGGATGGGCCCTGGACCAGACCGACCAGCAGGGCGATCTCGGCCGGGCCGAGCTGGTGCAGGTCGCGGGCGAAATAGAATTCCGCCGCCGCCGCCATGCCGTGCACGGCCTGTCCGGCGTGCTGGCCCATGTAGACCTCGTTGAGGTACAGCTCCAGGATCCGGCCCTTGTCCTGGCGCGTCTCGATCAGAATCGCAATAACGGCTTCATTGAACTTGCGCTGCCAGGTCTGCTCCAGGCTGAGCACCAGGTTGCGCACCAGCTGCTGGGTGATCGTGCTGCCGCCCTGGCGACGACCACCGCTGACATTGCGCCACAACGCCCGAATCACCGCCAGCGGATCGATGCCGTGATGACGCTTGAATTCGCGATCCTCGACGGCCTGGACGCCTGCGATCAACAGCGGCGGCATTTCCGCCAGACGCAATGAACGCTGCTCGCGCTGGCGCGGTCCGTAGAAGGTCGCGATCCGAGCCGGATCGATGCGCAGCTCCGGCAACACCCGGCCGCGAACATCCTCGATGCCGGCCACCCGGCCGCGTTCGAGACGCACGCGCGCTCGGATCGCCGGCCAGGCGCCGGCAGGATCATGGAAGCTTCGAGTATGAATCAGGAAACTCGCACCGTTTCGAACATAGCTGCCGGGCCGGGCGGCCTCGGCGTCGGACTGGAACTGGGAGGCCGACAGTTCGACCATCAAGGCGTCCGCCGTCATCGGCACGTTCGGCCGCAGAATCAATGCCCGGGCATAGACCCTGCTTGGTTGCGTACTGGCGGCGAACTCGTGAAATCGCTGACCGATCTGACGATCCAGATACCAGGCATACGGCGCGAGAAAGCCGATGCCCAGGCCCAGGCCGAGCAGCACCGCGCGCACGCTCCAGTAGCGCATCTGGCGCATCAGCTCGCGCCTGCGCTCACCGTTCTTGCTGCCGTTGCCCATCGCCGACGTCGTCCGGCTCAGGCGGCAGTGCCGATCGGACAGCTGACGCCAGTGCCGCCGATGCCGCAGTAGCCATTCGGATTCTTCGCCAGATACTGCTGGTGATACTCCTCGGCATAGTAAAACGGCGACGGCGGCAGCAGTTCGGTGCCAATCGCAGCCAGCCCGGCTGCGGTCAATCGTTCCTGGTAGGCATCGCGACTGCGTTCCGCGGTCGCCCGCTGAGCCGGATCCAGCACCTGGATCGCCGAACGATACTGGCTGCCGATGTCGTTGCCCTGACGCATGCCCTGGGTCGGGTCGTGGTTCTCCCAGAATGTCTGCAACAAGCGCTCATAGCCGACTACGCTCGGGTCGAAGACCACCAGCACCGCCTCGGCATGGCCGGTCTCGCCGCTGCACACTTCCTCGTAGGTCGGATTCGGCGTATAGCCGCCGACATAGCCGACCGCCGTGCTGAACACTCCCGGCAACTGCCAGAACAGCCGCTCGGCGCCCCAGAAGCAGCCCATTGCGAACACCGCCAGCTGCATGCCCGGAAAGGCGTCGCGCAGCGGCGCGTCCAGGACCGCATGCCGGTTGCTCAATGGCAGGGCTTGATCACGTCCCGGCAGCGCCTGTTCCGGCGTCACCATGCGCTGTTTCCATGCTCCGATGCTCATGTCGTTCACTCCTGTGGCTCGATCCCTGGAGATGTGCGGCATATTGCCGCAAGATCAATCATCGGCGGCGGCGCCAGGCGCCGCGTGAAACACCGGTTCGATCGAGAGTCGAGCGAGTATGGGCATGGGTCAGCGCGATGGCCAGTGCATCGGCGGCATCGGCCTGGATCCGGCCGCTCAGACCCAGCAGCACCGCGACCATATGCTGGATCTGCGCCTTGTCGGCGCCACCGCGTCCGACCACGGCCTGCTTGACCTCCTTGGCAGCGTACTCGTGCGGCTCATGCCCATGCTGGACCACGGCGCAGATCGCCGCGCCCCGAGCCTGACCGAGCTTGAGCACCGAATCGGCGTTGTTGCGTGCCGCGAACACCCGTTCGATCGCGACCTCGTGCGGCGACCAGCGTTCGATCAGGCCACCCAGTTCCTCGAAGATCTGCTTCAGGCGCAGCGCGAAGCTGTCGTTGTCGAGCAGCACCAGGGTCTGGTGATGTACATGCGTCGTGCGGCCGGCGCGATCCACCTCGACGATGCCAACCCCGGTGCGCTGGCTGCCGGGATCGATGCCCATGATCCGGATCATGGCCTCACCCTGCGCCACCGTACGATCCCCCGGCGGTAAAGGTTGCGCCCGGTTCCCGCCAGCTGAGACCCGAAGCCCGGCTTCAGTCGTAGGCATCCGCCGGCAGGTCCGCGTTCGAGTAGACGTTCTGCACGTCATCAAGCTCGTCCAGACGGTCGAGCATCTTGGCCACGGCTTTTGCCGTATCACCCTCGACGGCAACGTCCGTGCCGGCGCGCATGGTGATTTCGGCCTCAGCCGGCGGCAAGCCTGCCTCGATCATCGCCTCGCGGACGCGCTCGAAGGTCTCCGGCTGGGTCAGCACCTCGATGGAACCGTCGTCGGGATAGACGACGATGTCGTCGGCGCCGGCTTCGAGCGCCACTTCCATGACCTTGTCCTCGGAGGCTCCAGGCGCGAACGACAGGACACCGAGCTTGCGAAACATGAAGGCGACCGAACCGTCGGTTCCCAGGTTGCCGCCATGCTTGGTGAACGCGTGCCGGACGTCGGCAACGGTACGTTTGTGGTTGTCGGTCAGGCAATCGACGATTACCGCAACTCCGCCTGGGGCATAGCCCTCGAATCGGGTTTCTTCGTAGCTGACACCCTCCAGCTCGCCGGTCGCCTTCTTGATCGCGCGTTCGATGTTGTCCTTCGGCATCGACGCCGCGGTCGCCTTGTCGACCGCCAGGCGCAGGCGCGGATTCATTGCGACATCACCGCCGCTCATGCGCGCGGCGACCTGGATCTCACGAACCAGTTTGGTGAACTGGGCGCCGCGGATCGCGTCCTGCTTGCCCTTTCGATGCTGGATATTGGCCCACTTGGAATGACCTGCCATGACCTTGCGTACACCCTTCGATCAGCTGCAAAACCGGCGAAGTTTAACCGGAACCGGTTGCGGAAGCCGCATCCGGAGCCGATTCCGAGGCGAAGCGGCCCTCGCGCAGAAACGTGCGGGTCATCGTCGCAACCGGTTCCGACAGCAGCAGGCCGCTGTGGGTGGTACCTACGACCACGTGCGCCGATAGTCGCGGCGATCGCGTCTCGTCGACGGCGACGGTGCCGTCATGGGGCTGGGTCAGACCTGGCATGAACATGCCGAAACCGATCGCCAGCCGGCCGGCGATCATGCCGACCTCGACGCCGTCGGGCCAGCTTTGCAGACCGTCGCAAAGCCACTGCCGGGCCTCACCGAGCGTCCAGCGCAACGGCGTCCAGCGCGCCAGAACGCGGGCCACGGCACTGCCGTTCAACGGCGTACCCAGGCAGACCACGCGTCGGCAACGGCCTTCCAGTTGATCGGCAAGACGCAGCGCCAGCAGACCGCCGAGGCTGTGGCCGACCAGATGGACACGGGATCCCGGCAGATCCCGGACGTAGTCGAGCACGCGCACAACCCCTTGTTCGGGGCTGCCGGTGACGCTGGCATAGTTGAGGGTGCTGACCTCATATCCGGCTGCACGCAGGCGCCGTGCCAGCAGGGCCAGGGTGAAGCCGCGCATCCAGATGCCGTGCAGCAATACGACCTGTTCGTTCATGGTGCCAGTCTACGACGGTCGCACCCTGACGGCGCGCCCAGCGCCGCCCGCAGACCGTCGGTGACTCAGTCTTGCCACGGAATGTCGGGCAGGCGCTCGATGCCCTCGCGTTCGCGTGCCTGCTGCACCAGGCGCCGGACATCGGCGAGCAGGGCCTTGGCGTCGTAGACGATGCCGTCCTTGATCGTGTAGCGGACGCCGCCGACACGCACCGGCCGATTGTCGACATCGACACGGATGGCGCCGGTGCCGAACAGCACTTTCAGGTCGGCGAGCGGACTCTCGGCAACGACGACCAGGTCCGCGAGCTTGCCGACCTCGATCGAGCCGATGCGGTCGGCGACGCCCAGCGCTTCGGCACCAGCCAGGGTCGCGGCACGGAACACTTCCAGCGGATGAAAGCCGGCCTCGCGCAGCAGTTCCAGCTCCTCGACGTAGCCGAAGCCGTAGGTCTTGTAGAGGTAGCCAGAGTCGGAGCCCACCGTGACCCGGCCGCCATGATTCTTGTAGTCGTTGACGAAGGCCATCCACAGGGCGTAGTTGTCGCGCCAGGCGCTCTCCTCTTCGCTGCCCCAGGCAAACCAGAACGAGCCGTGGGCGCGGCGATTTGGCGCGAAGAACCGCCAAAGCGATGGCAGGGTGTAGTCCTGGTGCCATTCGGCTGTGCGTGCGCGCATGAAGTCGCGCGTGGCCTGATAGATGCCGAAGGTCGGATCCAGGGTGAGATCCAGGGCGATCAGTTCGTCGCGCACCTCGGCCCACTTGTCGCTGCCCGGCGGCGCCGCCTGCCGCCACAGGCGACCGGCATTGGCGAACCGATGTTGCTCGTCGCCGTAGTTGTAGTCGGCCGGATAGTCCTGCACGGTGCGTTCCTCGAACAGGGCCTCCGGCAAACCGTACCAATGCTCCATGCTGGTCAGACCCCAGCGCGCACTGGTCAGTACATTGACCCGGCGCACATCCATCTGAGCGTGATGGCTGGCGCTGCGCAGCCCGAGCTTGCCGGCCTCGTCGATCGCCGCGGCCATGATCTCCGGCCGGTAGCCGAAGAACTTGATGCCTTCGGCGCCGCGCTTGGCCACGGAGCGCACCCATTCGCGTGCCTGTTCGGCGCTGGTGAACGCGCCGTCGCGACCGGCGCCGAAGAAGACATAGGGATGCAGGCGCGGTGCCGTGATTGCGTTCGCCGCGCTGCGCGCCCGTTCGGACAAGCAGAAGTCCAGTCCGTTGCCGCAGCCGGGTTCGCGCACCGTGGTGACGCCATGGCCGAGCCAGAGCTTGTAGACGTACTCAGCCGGCGTGCCCTGCTGGAGGCCGCCGATATGTCCATGCAGGTCGACGAAACCGGGCAATACGAAATGTCCTTCCAGGTCGATCTCGCGACCACCCGCCTCCAGTATCGGCCTGCGCTCGGGGTCGATCGGCAGGCCCGGGTAGCCGACGCCGGCAATGCGCTCGATCCGGTTGCCGCGGATGACGACGTCCAGCGGCCCGTTCGCGGGCGCGCCGGTCCCGTTGATCACGGTCACGCCACGCAATATCAGTTGCGGATACGGCCCTTCGCCTTCATCTCGATCGGGTGCCGGCTCGATCGCCGCGCCGGCAAACCGGATCGAAACCAGCAGCAACAGGAGCAGAAACAGACTACGCATTGCCGCCTCACGTCGGTCAATGTGCAAGCATGCCAGCCGCGACCCGAGCGCGCGAGCGCGTGGCAGCCGATTCCGGCCGGACGAGCCATCGCCGCGGCCAATCGTGCTCAGTTCGGCTGCCGCAGGTAGGCCTGTGCAACGAGCGTGCCGACGCGATGACGCTGCAGCAGTTCGCGCGCGAGCGCATCCTGCTCGCGATCGGCCGGTGCGCCGGCCAGTCGGGCTGCCGCCCAGGCCTGGGCCCAGTGGCTGCCGTCGCGCTCGGGCGACATTCCGGCCAGGGCATCGGCGAGCAGCGCGCGGGCCAGATCCTGCACTCCGCCACGAGTCGCCGCTTGCCCGAGCTCGGCAAGCATGCGACTTCGTTCCGAGCCGGCGTTGTCGAATGTCGCCGAGTTCGCCGCCTGTACCCGCTCGATCGATTGCAGCACGGCCGGTCGATCACCCCCCAGTGCGGCGATCTGGGCATGCGCGGTCTGGAACCAGGCACGCAGTCGATCGCGCTCCGCATCGGCTACGCGATCTGAGCCGTCGTCCGAGGGCGGAAGCAGTTGCGCGGCCTCAACGCTGCGATCCAGGGCAATCAGACTGAACACCCGCGGCAGCAGGATCGACTGTCGCAAGACCTCGCGATCGGGGCGCAAATGGCTGCGCAACCGCTCAGCGCGTTCGGCATGACTGAGGGCATGCTCGTACCTGCCTTGCGCGTACTGGATACGCGCCAGCAGCAAACGGGCGAACATCTGCTGCTCGATCTGCTCGTGCTGCTCGAACAGGCGCCGTGACCGCTCGACATGACCATGGGCCTCATCCGGTCGGCCACGGTCATACGTGATCGCACCGAGGCTCAGGCTGGCCAGCGCGACACCGAAGGAGTCCGGACCGTCGGCGCCGTAGTGGATCGTCAGGGCACGCTGACAATGACCCTCAGCCGCAGCCAGATCATCGACTCGGATGCGGGCGACGCAAGCATCGACCAGCGCCCGCGCAAGTCGCGGGTGAGCGCCGCCAAGACTGACCTCGAACATCGCCGCGGCAGACTCGAAGCGCTCGGCGGCCGCGCCCGGGCCGTCAATCACGGCGTCAATCTGACCGAGAAGCGACCTCAGCTCGGCCGCAGCCAGGCTGCCGTCGACCACGTTCATCCGCTGCAACTGAGCGCGAAATTCAACCAGGCGTTCCGGGTGATCGACGGCCAGCACGAAGCCTAGATAGTGTTCGAACGCCCGCAATTGCTCCAGGTCGAGCGGGCCGGCCCGGGCCAGCAGGACGGGCATCGCCAACTCGAATTGCTTGCCGGCGTCATCGACCAGCTCAAGACGCCGCAACAGATCGCCCAGGCGGGCATGTGCCAGCGCGACCTGCCAGGGTGCGGCGTCGGCACGACGCAATTCCTCCAGACCGACCCGTTGCTGTTCGAGCGCGGCCTGGGTTTCGCCGCCGTTGGCCAGGGCATCGGCGCTGACCAGATGCAGCTCGGCCGACAGCAGCGGCATCGCGGCGAGATCGGCATCGGTCAGACCGCCTCGAGCCTGGTCGAGCAATACCCGTGCCCGACCACTGTCGCCTCGGGCAAGCTCCAGCTGCGCCAAAGACAGTGCCAGCCGCGCGCGCGCTCTCGGGTCAAGATCGACGCGTTCCGCCAGCAGGCTCGCGCCGAATTCCGAGAACATCGCCAATGGATCACGGCCGTCCTGGCGCAGGTATGGATTGGCGATCCGGAACAGGTCGGCCAGAAACGACTCGACCTGCACCGTGTGTTCGGCCTCGGCCAGGCGCGTGGTCGTGGTCTTGTGCAGGCGCAGTGCAGCAACGGTCGACACGACCACGGCCACGGCGACCACGGCCACAACCGCTGACGCCACCCAGGCGTGCCGACGCAGAAACTTGCTCCCCCGCAGCCAGAACCCGCCCGGCCGCGCACGCGTCGGCCGGCCGCGACACCAGGCCATCCAATCCTCGCGCAAAGCCTCGCAGCTGGCGTAACGCTGACCCGGATCGGATTCCAGGCAGCGTGCGACGATGGCGTCGAGATCGCCGCGCAAGCGCCGGCGCAAGCGTGCCGGCGATGACAGACCCCGCTGGCGTGCGCGCTCGGTTGCGTTCTCGCCCTGGATCGCGGCCCGGCTGGGCAACGGCGGACGCCCGGAGTTGGGATCCCGGTCCTGAGCAAGCCGGGACCGGCCGCTGAGCAGGCGATAAGCCAGCGCCCCGACCTGATAGACATCGGTTGCGGTGGTGATTGCCTTGCCGGCGGCCTGCTCCGGTGCCGCCGATTCCGGCAGGAATGGCTGCCGGTCCAGTGTAACCGTCCCCGAATCACCGGCAACTCCGAAATCGACCAGACATAGCCGGCCCTGCTCGTCGATCAGCACGTTCGCGGATTTGACGTCGCCGTGCACGAGGCGACGGGCATGCGCATGCTCGAGCGCCCGGCACAGCTCGATCAACAGTTCGACGCGAGCGCGAAGGCTCAATCCATGGCGATCGGCGTGGTCGAGAATCGGCTCACCGGCAACATGGTCCATCGCCAGGTAGGCATGGCCCTGCGGCCCTTCACCGGCATCGACGAATCGGGCCAGGCCGGGATGATCCAGTTGTGCCAGTGCCCGGTGCTCTCGACGCAGGTGTTCTGCAACACCGCCGCCGGACGCACGCATCAGCTTCAGTGCCACCGTGGCCGAAACCTCGCCCAGGTCACGCGTGGCCCGATACACCTCGGAGGTACGGCCGCGGCCGATCAAGCCCTCGATCCGGTAGCCGCAGAATTCCGCCGCATCGGCAAGGATGCGCGCGTCCTCACCTTGATCGCCGGAAAGGCGCTCGCCGCTGTCGCTTCTCGGTGGCGGTGTCCTGCTCCCCAACCGCACCTGAGCGAGCAGTCGCGACAGACTGCGCGCCAGCTCCGGCCGGGTCTGCCTCAGGGTCCGCAGTCGCTGCTCGCGCTCGGCATCCGGAGCCTCCAACAGGCGTTCGAGCAGGCGGTCCAGCAGTTGCCGCTCGGCCACGGTCATCGTCGTCCTGCCCTCGTTGCAATGGTTTCGGACCAGCAGGCACACTGCACGATGATCAAGGTCTCCAAGGGTCCGGCATTTGCCCGGAGTCTAGCGGAAATCGACCAAATCCAGCCAGGCGCGGGCGCGTCCGGCGATCGTCAGGCCGAAGCGAAACCTAAACGTAACAATTGTTTACCCTCCGGATCGGGGGACCGCTGCTACTCTGGCGACAATCCGGCAAATGGTTGGTCGATTGCATATGCAAGTTCGTGGCATACGAGCAAGACGAGCGGAATTCCGCTTCGCAGACGCGAGTCTGCGCGACACCTGCGCGGCGGCCTGCGAAGGCCGGGCGGCGAATGCCCCGTGGCCGATCGCCACCAGCAGAGCCGGTCGAATTCGAGCGCGGCCACCACCGGCACCATGACCAGGCGAATTGACCAGAGCCGGTTCGAATTGCGCGCCGACGAGATCGCCTCGCGGCGATCGCCCTATCATACCGATCCAGCCGACCCGTCGCGTCACGATCGCACCGCACCGGACACCAACGACGCTCGATCCGGAACCGGGCGAGCGAGCGCAGGCACCGATACTCTCGAAGCCGCCGGCAACCGCCGCCAGGCCTGGACTCGACCCGGCTGTCCGCGAGCAACCGGCGATGAACGCAAGCGCCTGGATTCCCGGCCCGGGAACGAAGGCGGCGCACGCGGACACGAGCTGCTGCGTGAAACTGCGATCCTGGATGCTCTCCCGGCCAATATTGCCCTGATCGACGCCGACGGCGTCATTGTCGGGGTAAACAAATCCTGGCGCTGCTTTGCCGACGACAACGACTTGCAGATCCCCGGCTACGGAGTCGGCCTGAACTATCTGGACCTGTGTCTGCACGGCGGTGTCGACGACGAAGTCGCCGACGGAATTCGTTCAGTGCTGAAAGGAGTCCAGGATCAGTTCGGCATCGAGTACCCCTGCAATTCACCGACTCAATCGCGCTGGTTCCAGATGACGGTCGCACCGTTCGGCGGTGAATCGCCGGAGGGCGCCGTGATCATGCATTCAGACATCTCCGAGCGAAAATCGGCTCAGCACACGGCCGTCGAGCTCGCAGATCGTCTGACCACGACCTTGCGCAGCATCACCGACGCGATCCTTGTGATGGACACCGACTGGCGATTCACCTTCGTCAATCCGGAAGCGGAGCGCCTGGTCGCGCGCAGCGCCGACGAACTGCTGGGTCAACGCATCTGGTCGGCGTTTCCGGAGGTCATCGGATCCCGGTTCGAACACGCCTACCGACGGGCGGTCATGGAAAGCACGACCGTCAGTCTGGAAGAATACTTTCCGCCGTTGCAGAAGTGGTTTTCCGTTCGCGCCTTTCCGTCCGAGCAAGGCCTGACGATCTACTTCCGTGACAGTACCGAGAGCAGGCGCGCAGCCGAGTCGTTGCGCGCCAGCGAACTCGAGTTCCGCACCCTCGCCGACGCGATGCCGCAAATGGTCTGGGTCGCGCAGCCCGATCACGGCTGCGTGTACGCCAACCAGCAGTGGCTGTCCCACACCGGGCAGGACCTGGATCAATGTCTCGGTCAGGACTGGATGACAATTCTGCACCCCGATGACCTGGCCGGCGCGCAGAACGCCTGGCGGAACGCCACCGCCGAGCGCAGCACCTGCTCGATCGAATGCCGTCTGCGCAGTGCCGATGGCTCATACCGATGGTGGCTGGTTCGCGCGGTGCCGCTGCAGGATGACCAAGGGACCATTCTCAAATGGTTCGGTACCTGCACCGACATCCACAATCTGAAGCTGGCCGAGCTGAAGCTTTCGCACGCAAATCAGGATCTGCGCCAGAGCGAAGTCCGGGTCAAACGTCTGAACCGGGTCTACGCGGTGCTCAGCCAGATCAACGCGCTGATCGTCCGCGCCAGCAATCGCGACGAACTGTTTCACGAGGCCTGCCGTGTCGCCGTCGAGCTGGGTGGACTCCGGTTCGCCGCGCTGGGGATCGTCGACAAGAGTGGACGCCGGATCGCCCCGGTCGCCTGCGCCGGCCTCCAGTCCATTCTTGAATCGGCTCCACCGGAAGTATTCGAGAACACCGACGAAAAAAGTACCCGTGTCTGGCAGGCGATCAAGACCCGATCGGCGCAGCTGACCAACGACCTGGGCCAGGATGACGTCTCGGTGATGAAGCAGCCTCTGCTGAAGCTGGGCATCAACTCCTACGCGGTGATTCCGCTGGTCGTTCGCCACGAGGCCATCGGTGTGCTCATCCTGTGCTCGCACGAGATCGGCTTCTTCGACGACGAAGAGATGCGTCTGCTGCAGGAGCTGATCGGAAACATCGCCCTGGCGATCGAGCACCTGGACAAGCAGGATCGTCTCGACTACCTCGCCTACTACGACGACCTGACCGGCCTGGCCAATCGCACTCTGTTTCTGGAACGCGTAGCCCAGCACATCCGCGGCGCCAGGACGCGGGGACGGAAGATCGCCGTATTCCTGATCGACCTGGAGCGCTTCAAGAACATCAACGACACCCTGGGCTGGCGTGCCGGCGACGCGCTGTTGAAACAGGTCGCCGACCGCCTCTCCTACCGCGGCGGCGACGCCAGTCTGTTTGCAAGGATCGGCAGCGATCGCTTCGCCGCCGTCCTGCCCGATGTGCGACGCAATGGCAACCTGACGCGGTTGCTGGAAAAATCGATGGAAGATCTGCGCAGCTATCCGTTCGAGCTCGACGCCGCGGTACTGCGGCTCGCGGTCAAGGTCGGTGTCGCCACCTTCCCGAACGACGGTGACGATGCCGAAACGCTGTTCCAGCATGCGGAAGCCGCGCTCAAGCAGGCCAAGATCACCGGGGACCGATACCTGCTCTACAGCCCGTCGATGACGGCATCGATTGCCGGAAATCTGACCCTGGAAAACCAGCTTCGGCGGGCGCTGGAAAATCAGGAGTTCGTCCTGCACTACCAGCCGAAGGTCGACCTGAAGACCGGCGAAGTCACCGGCGCCGAGGCCTTGATCCGCTGGAACGATCCGCAGACCTGTCTGGTGCCGCCGGCCCGATTCATTCCCATTCTGGAACAGACCGGCCTGATCCACGAGGTCGGCCGATGGGCGTTGCAGCAAGCCATTGACGACTACCTGCGCTGGCGCAACAAAGGTCTGCATGGCGTCCGGATCGCCGTCAACGTTTCGCCGATGCAGCTGCGAGATCGTAGTTTCATCGCCGATCTCGAGCGATTGCTGGCGGTCGATGTCCGCGCTGCGGGGGGACTGCAACTGGAGATCACCGAAAGCATGATCATGGCCGACATCAAACACGGAATCGCCAGTCTTCAGGCGATCCGTGCCATGGGCGTCTCGGTCGCACTGGACGACTTCGGCACCGGCTTTTCATCGCTCAGCTACCTGACCCGGCTGCCGATCGACACCCTGAAGATCGATCGTTCATTCGTCGCTGACATCACCACCATGCACGAGGGGCTGGCGATTGTCTCGGCGATCATCAATCTATCGCATTCGCTCAAGCACAAGGTCGTCGCCGAGGGCGTCGAGACCGAGGAACAGCGGCGACTGCTGCGCCTGCTCGGTTGCGACCAGATGCAGGGCTTCCACTTCAGCAAGCCGGTGCCGACGGATGTCTTCGAGGCCGAGTATCTCCATCCCAACCCACCGCCGCTCCGGCTGCAGTCGCCGGAGCACTGAAGCTCATTCCGGCCGCGGCCGGACCGCGATATGCACTTCGGCCAGCTGCTCGTCGGACAACGGTGAAGGCGCACCGGTCATCGGGCACTGCGCCGTGGTTGTCTTCGGGAATGCGATGACGTCGCGAATCGACTCGGTGCCGGCCATCAGCGCCGCAATACGGTCGATTCCGAATGCGATGCCGCCGTGCGGCGGTGCGCCGTAGTCCAGCGCTTCGAGCAGAAAGCCGAACTTTTCCGTGGCCTCATCGGTGCCGATGCCCAACAGCTCGAACACCGCTGACTGCATGTCGCTGCGATGGATGCGGATCGAGCCGCCGCCGATTTCGTTGCCGTTCAAGACCATGTCGTAGCCGCGCGAGACCGCAGCAGCGGGATTGGCCTTCAATCGCGCGACGTCGTCGACCGCCGGTGCCGTGAACGGATGATGCAGGGCGAGATATCGGGCCGAGTCCTGATCCCATTCGAACATCGGAAAATCGGTGACCCAGAGCGGGGTCCAGGAGTTCTCGACCCGGCCCAGGTCGCGCCCGGCCTTCAGTCGCACCGCCGCCATGAAGTCACAGACCTGCCGCCACGGCCCGGCGCCGAACAGCAGCAGGTCACCGCTTTCGGCACCGGCGGCGTCGAGTACAGCCGCGAGCACACCGTCATCGAGGAACTTGGCGATCGGCGAGTTGACGCCATCGCGACCGTTGCTGCGATCCTCGACCTTGATCCAGGCCAGGCCCTTGGCGCCGTACTTTCCGGCATGAGCGGCCATGTCGTCGATCTGCTTGCGCGACCAGTTCGATGCCGACGGAAGCCGCAACACGGCCACCCGTCCATCGGCTTCAGCAGCCCAATCGGCGAATACCTTGAATCCGCAATCCCGAACCTGATCGGCGATATCGACCAGTTCCAGATCGATGCGCAGGTCCGGCTTGTCCGAACCGAACCGGCGCATCGCCTCGGCCCAGCTCAAGCGCGGAAACGGGTCCGAGAGCTGGACGTCCAGCACCTCTAGAAAAACCTCGCGAATCATTGCCTCGACCGCGGCCTGGACCTCGGCCTCGTCGACCCACGCGAACTCGATATCCAACTGGGTGAATTCGAGCTGGCGGTCGGCACGCAACGCCTCATCGCGAAAGCAGCGCGCGATCTGATAGTAGCGATCGAAACCGGCCATCATCAGAATCTGCTTGAACAGCTGCGGCGACTGCGGCAAGGCATAGAACTCGCCCGGATGCATGCGCGCAGGCACCAGAAAGTCGCGCGCGCCCTCCGGTGTCGCCTTGGTCAGGATCGGCGTTTCGATGTCCTGGAAGCCACGTACGTCGAGCCACCGCCGCAACGCCTGCACCAGGCGGATCCGGGTCCGCATCATGTGCTGCATTTCCGGCCGACGCAGGTCCAGATAGCGGTACTTGAGTCGGATGTCCTCGCCCGGATTCTCGTGCGCGTGAAACGGAAGCGGCCGGGCCTTGTTCAGGATCTCGATCGAATCGGCGACGATCTCGACCCGGCCGGTGCGGATCCGCTCGTTGATCGCATGGCGCGCTCGCACCGTGCCGGTCACGCGCAGGCAGTCCTCGTAACCGACCCCGCTGGCGACACGATAGACCTCGGCCTGATCCGGCTCGACCACGATCTGGACGATGCCCTCATGGTCGCGCAGGTCGATGAAGCAGACGCCGCCGAGGTTGCGGGCGACATCGGCCCAGCCGCACAAGGTGACGGTCTGGCCGAGCAGGGCGTCGTCGACGACGCCGCAATAGTGAGTACGCATGTAAGGTCCGAGACAGGCGGAAGTCAGCCGCGCATGATAACGCGGTAGCGGCCGGGACACCGACCGCAGGTGGTTCAGCGAATCGGCTGTTCGAACCAGGATGCCGGCGGTGCCTCGACCGGCTTGCTCAGATCGAAGTCGACCCGCAACCGGCCACCGCTCCAACGGCCTTCGTAGGTGAATACCTGCGCCTGCCGCTCGAGAGTCCAGACGGCATCGACGCGATCGCCCAGCCCGTGGCTTGCGAACAGATCGCGGCCCGGTTGATCGAGCGCGAACTCCAGCGCCGACCCGCCCGGCAGCATCCGACCTTGACCGCCGAAATCGGTGACATCAGCCGGCTGTCCATCTTCGCCGTGCACGACATGGCGCAGGTACAGGCCGTCCGGATGCAGGCCCAGCAGCACGCTCAGCGAACGGTCGTCGCCGCGGGCAAACTGCAAGACCTTGCCGCGGCTTTCGCACGCGCGCCAGTGCAGCAAGACCGGCGAGGATTGCCAGGCCGGATCGGCGCCGGCCGGCTCATTGATCACGACCGTGCCGACAAAGGTCTGACCGCACAACGGCGACAACCCTTGATACCAGTCCAATTGCGTGCCCTGCTCTGGCTCGGCCGGCTGTTCCAGCGCCGGTTCCGAACAACCGACGATCGCCGCGACCACGACAATGCCGGCCAGAATGCCGAGCGTTCTCATGCCACCGCCGCCGGCGTCGCAGCCGGTGTCGTCGATGTCGATGCACTGGTTTCGGTCTTGGCCGGCTCTTTGCCGCCGTCCTTGGCTCCGTCCTTGCCACCTGCGTCCTTGGCGGCGTCCTTGGCCGGCTTGGCAGCGGCATCATCGCCACCGGCGAGATTGCGCTTGCGGTCGCTGTCCGATTTGAAATCGGTTTCGTACCAGCCGCCTCCGGCAAGACGAAAGCTTGGCGCGGAAATACGGCGCTTGATGCTCGGTCGTGCGCAGGCTGGACAGTCGATCGGGTCGGCATCCGACAGCTTCTGCAGGCGCTCGAAGCCATGACCACAGTCGGCGCAGGCGAATTCGTAGATCGGCATGGGACACCTGTTCTCGTCAGTGGGGAAGCCGGCAGCAATCTATGGGCTGCCGCCGGCTTTCTCAAGCCCCCACCTTGTCAGCGCTGCGTCCGGTCGGGACCGATCTGTCGCGAACAAGCGCCGATTTGTCCAAATCCTGCGCGCCTTCTAACGCGTACGGACGAAGGTACCGGCACAGCCTTGATCGACCCACAGCTGGCCTCGACGCAGACCCCAGGTACGGCCCTCGACGCACGAGGCCCGGGAAGTCTGCTGGACCAGGCGCGCGTCCTGCCAGCCGCCGGCCGGGCATTCCCGATAGCGATTGCCCTGACTGTTGCAAGTCAGCTGGGCGTGTCCGACCGGCGGGCGCCAGCCTGAGCGCGTCGATTCGAAGATTCCGGCACAGCCCTGGTCGACCCAGAGCACGCCCCGGCCATAGCCCCAGGTCCGCCCCTCGATGCACTCGCTGCGCGAGGTCTGTTGCACCAGTTGCGCCGATGGCCATCGACCCACCGGGCACTCCTGGTAGCGCCGGCGCTCGCTGCTGCACTGGACCTGATCGCCACCGCCGCCATGCTGGCGGCGCTCGGCAAAGACACCGGCACAGCCGCGATCGACCCAGAGCAACCCGCTGCGAATGCCCCAGGTGCGACCTTCAATGCACTCCGCGCTCGAGGTCTGGTGCACCAACTGGGCATTGTGCCAGTTGGTCCGGCATTCGTTGTAGCGATGACGCTCGCTGTTGCAGGCGATCTGGCCGGCACCCGGCAGATAGCCACCACCACCGCCCATGGCAGCCGCGAAGCGCGCCGCACAACCATGATGTACCCAGACAAAACCCCTGCCCTCGCCCCAGTTCTGGCCCTCGTTGCAACGGGTACTGGAAAGTTGCTGGACGATGACCGAACGACCCCAAGGTACTGGGCAAGCCCGATACTGGTAGTTCTCGCTGCGACACTCGATGTTCTCCTGCGCCGATGCGGAAGGAGCAAGACCACCGGACATCGCCAGCGCCATCACAGCTGCAGCCGCCATTCGCATGCTCATCTGCCGTACTCCCTGAATCCGCCGAGGCTCGGCGCCAATTGCAGTGTAGTCGCGCCTGCTTAGCGGCAGCTGTACCGACTTTTTCGACGGAACCGAGACACGAGCACGCCATTGCGCTATCGCGCAATGGTCGAACCATTATCGAATTTACCATTAATTAATATATTATCTTGCATTGCAGCAATCGCCTGCTATACTCGCCGGCTGATGGTGTCTTTGATCCTGCCCATCGGCGCCCTGCTCACGGGTGTCGCGTTGCTGTTGCTCGGTGGCGGTCTGCTGGGAACCCTTCTCGTCGTTCGCGGCGCTTTCGAAGGGTTCGGTGCGCAGACCATCGGCCTGATCATGTCCGGCTACTTCGTCGGCTTTCTTGTCGGCACCTATCTGGCGCCAGCGCTGATTCGCCGGATTGGTCATATCCGGGCATTCGCGTTCTACGCCGCCGCCTGCGCCAGCCTGGTCCTGGTTCACGCGCTGATCGTGGCGCCGATCCCGTGGTTGTTGCTGCGAGTTCTTACCGGCATCGGCCTGGTCGGCCTGTATATGGTGATCGAGAGCTGGTTGAACGCGCAGGCGCCAAACGACCGCCGCGGCCAGGTGTTCGCGTTCTACATGGCCGTGAACCTGCTCGCGCTTGCCGCCGGCCAGCAGTTCCTGCGCATGTATTCGATCGAAGCCTTCGCACTGTTCGCCATCGTCGCAATGCTGATCAGCGCCTCGGTGCTGCCGGTGACCTGGACCCGGCTGCCGCAGCCGGCGCTTCCTGCAGCGACGCGCCTGCGTGTCCGTGAGGTAATGGCGCAGGCGCCGAGCGCGGTCAGCGGGGCTTTTCTGTCCGGTCTGGCGATGAGCGCGTTCTGGGGTCTGGGGCCCCTGTTCGTCACCGGCATCGGCCTCGGCGAAGCGATGGTCGCCAGCTTCATGACCGCGACCATTCTCGGTGGCGCCGTGCTGCAATGGCCCCTGGGCTGGTTGTCCGACCGCATCGACCGACGCTTGGCGATGGCCGTGGTTGCCGCGCTCGCTGCCTTGGTTGCACTGGCGGCGCTGCCGGGCCTGGGTCGCCATCCAATCTGGCTGCTGACCGCGTTTTTCCTCTATGGCGGCCTCGCCTTTACCGCCTATCCGATCGCGGTCGCACACTTGATGGACCGGATACAGAGCGACCAGATGCTCGCCGCGAGCAGCACGGTGCTGCTGATCCATGGCCTGGGCGCGACCCTCGGGCCGGCCCTGGCCGGCTGGTTGCTGGAGCGCCACGGACCGACCGCACTGCCGTGGTACTTCGCGACCTGTTTCGCCGCGCTTGCGGTTCTGGCCCTGCAGCGCTGGCGCTTCGGCCGGCCGACCGAACCCCAGGCGGCACATTGCGTGCCGATGCTGCGTACCACGCCGACCGCGCTGGAAATGCATCCGGACATCGACGAGGAACAGGTACCGGCACAGGCCGGGACGCTTCAGCGCGGATGACGGTTTGCAACACGCACTGACCGCACCGATTCGGAACCTCGATCCGCAGACATCCGATGATCGCCACTTGAAAGATCGCAACAACCAAGGAGATTCGATCGTGCCAAAGTCCCTCCAGAACCGAAGCCAACGACCCGGCAGCGCGCGCAAGCATCTGGGCCGACCGCTGCTGCTGGCGACCGATCTGGACGGCACCTTTCTCGCCGGCACGCCGGAGCAACGACTGCGCCTGTACCAGCTGCTCGACCGATATGCCGATGTCCAGCTCGCCTATGTCACCGGCCGCGGCCTGGAAGCGGTGCTGCCCCTGCTCAGCGATCCGACCCTGCCCCGGCCCGACTACATCATCTGCGATGTCGGCGCGACCGTAGTCGAAGGCCGCAACCGCCAGGCGATCCAACCCCTGCAATCGCAGATCGAGAGCCGCTGGCCCGGAGAACAGGCGATCGCCAAGGTCATTGATGCCTTCCCCGGCCTGGAGCGTCAGGAGGTTCCACAGGAACGGCGCTGCTCGTACTTCTGCGAGGAAGGCGCGATCACCGACGAGCTGCGCGCCGCCGTGCGCGAACTGGGCTGCGACTTGCTGTACTCGGCCGACCGCTACCTGGATGTGCTGCCACCCGGTGTACACAAGGGCGCAACCTTGCGGGGTCTTGTGCAGCAGTTGGGGCTGGATCCCGAACACGTGCTGGTCGCCGGTGACACCTTGAACGACCTGTCCATGTACCAGCAGGGCTTTCGCGGCGTCTGTGTCGGCGGCTCGGAACCGCGTCTGCTGGAGGCCACGCTCGACAATCCCGATGCCTACCATGCCACCGACGAAGGCTGCGGCGGCATTCTTGAGGCGGCGGTGCATTTCGGCTTGCTCGAAGCCGACAACACCTGGGGCAACGCCCATGAAATCGAATCCCCCGGCAAGGCCAACCTGGTCATTGTCTACCACCGCCTTCCGTACGAAGAGGTGATCGAGAATGGCGAGCGCTTGCGCCGCCGCCCAGCCTCGCCGAACGGCATCATCCCGACCCTGCTGTCGTCGTTCGCCGAAGGCCGCGAAGGCTCCTGGGTCGCGTGGGCGGTCCACGACCCGAAGCTGCCCGAGCCGCCGCGACGGGTAACGGTGGACGGCGAGCGCTATCCAAATCTGAAGGCATCCGTGGTGCCGCTGAGCAAACAGGATGTCGACATCTTCTATCGACAGTTCTCCAAAGAGGCGTTCTGGCCGCTGTTGCACACGTTCTGGGAACGCGCCCGTTTCCGGGAGGACCATTGGCAGGTGTTCCTGCGCGTCAATCGTCTGTTCGCCGAACGTACCGCCGAGGAAGCGGCAGCGGGCGCGACAGTCTGGATCCACGACTACAACCTGTGGATGGTGCCGGCCTATCTGCGCGAACTGCGCCCGGACGTCAAGATCGCGTTCTTTCACCACACCTATTTCCCGTCCGCCGACGTCTTCAACGTCGTTCCGTGGCGACGCAGCATTGTCGGCAGCCTGCTGGCATGCGACTACGTCGGTTTTCACATTCCGCGCCAGGTCGAGAACTTCGTCGACGTGGTTCGCGGCGCTGCTCCGATCACGACCCTGCGCCGCGAAGGTTGCGCGCCGCGATTTCTGACCTATGGTTGCGCCGTCGGCCTGGACCGCATGACCACCCGCATCGAGGTCAACGGTCGCCAGGTCGCGCTCGGCGCGCACCCGGTCGGCCTGGACGTCGGTCGGGTCAAACGTCTGCTTGACGAAGCCGGTACGCGCAAGAAGATCGAAACCCTGCGCCAGGAGCTGGACGGTCAGCGCCTGATCCTGTCAGTCGAGCGCCTGGACTACACCAAGGGCACGCTGGAAAAACTTCAGGCCTACGAACGCCTGCTTGAACAGCAACCCGAACTGCATGGCAAGGTCACCCTGATCACGATCTGCGTGCCGGCGGCCAGGGAGATGTCGATCTACCGCCAACTGCAGACCCAGATCGAGCAGGCCGTCGGCCGCATCAACGGCCGCCATTCGCGGGTCGGCTGGACACCGGTGCAGTTCTTCTTCCGCGGTTTTCCGTTCGAGGATCTGCTCGCGTACTACGCCGCCGCCGAGATCATGTGGGTGACGCCACTGCGCGACGGACTGAACCTGATCGCCAAGGAATTCGTCGCCGTCCAGGGCATGCTGCGCCGCTACGGTGTGCTGGTGCTGTCGGAGTTTGCCGGTGCCGCGGCGGAACTGAAAGGCGCCGTGCTGACCAATCCGCACGACACCAATGATCTGGTGCAACGGTGCCTGCAAGCGATCCGCATGACCCGGCCGGAGGCGCGCAGCCGGCTGCGGCAGCTGTTCGAGATCGTCCGCCACCACGATGTCGAACGCTGGGCCAGCGGCTTTCTCGACGCCGTCGACGGCACCACCGATCACCAGAAGCGCAGCACCAGCAGCCCGGTCACCACGATCAAGGACCAGGCGGCATAGCGCCGTCCGATACCGGACATCGGATCGTCCGCCAATGAACGCGCCCGCGCCGATCGCCGTTGGTGGTGCTTGCCCGGCCACGTCTCTAGCCCGCATTATTCATGAACGTTCGTCGCGAGGTCGTCGAGACGCCGCTGGGACGCGGCGCGCGGACTGGAAGGCGGCGAAGGCGTAGCCGACACTACGTCGAGCCGACTGGAGGGAGCACGTCGCGTCCCAGCGGATGGATCGGCGGCCGCAGCAGAAGGTTCATGAATAATGCGGGCTAGGCCGCTGGCATGTTGCGTGCTTGTCTCAGCGACAAAGCGCGACAGCAATCGGACGATCGTGACGCAAGGAGAGTGGGATGCTGAAGGAACTGGGTGCCGATCTGCGACTTGCCGCGCGAACGCTGGGGCGGTCACCGGGTTTTGCGGCCGTGGCCGTGCTCATCCTCGGGCTGGCCATAGGCACCTTGGCAGCACTGTTCGCTGCGGTGAACACGGTATTGCTCAAACCCCTGCCATATGACACTCCCGAGCGCCTGTTCTATGTCTCCGGCGAAGCGCCGGGAACGCAGTACAGCGGAGAGCTCGGGGTGCCGAATGAGCTGCTCGTACACTACTCGGAGCGCTCGCAGCTGATCGAAAGCGCTGCCCTCTACAACGGGTTCACCAATACCCTGCGGGTGGACGAGCGAGTGGAACGGGTGCAGATGTCTCTTCCCAGCCACGAGCTGTTCGCGACCATGGGCGTGATGCCGATCCTGGGTCGGCTGCCGAATGCCGACGACCGCGAGCTGGTGGCGGTGATCAGCGATCGCCTGTGGTCAGACTGGTTCGGTCGAGACCCGGAAGTCATCGGACGAACGGTACAGGTGTTCGGCCAGCCGCGTGAGGTGATCGCCGTGATGCCGCCCGGGTTCGGGATTCCCAACGAGAGCAACCTGCTGTGGCTGACGCGTTCGATCACAGTGCCGGACGTCGAACAGCTCGGACGCTTCAACAGCATCATGGTGGTACGCGCCAAGCCCGGCGTCGGCATCGAAGAGCTGCGGCGCGAGCTGACCGAGCTTGCCCACGAGGCGCCGGAACGATTCGGTGGTTCTCCGGCCTATGCCACCTTGATGAACCAATACCGCGCCGTAGTGCAGACGCTGGAAGAGCAATTGCTCGGCCCGATCGCGCGTCCGCTGTGGCTGTTGCTCGCTGCTGCCGCGCTGCTGCTGCTGATCGCATGCGCCAACCTCGCAAATCTGTTCCTGGTTCGGGTCGAAGCGCGCCATCGAGAATTGGCGGTGCGCCGTGCCCTCGGCGCCGGTCGCAGCCAGCTGATCCGCCTGCAACTTGCGGAAGCCCTGCTGGTAGCGTTGCTGGCCGGGGTACTGGCGCTGCTCCTGGCGACATTGCTCCTGCCTTTGCTGGTGGCCTTGGCCCCCGCCGGCATACCGCGCCTGGATCGCGCCGCGATTGACCTTCCCATACTGGCTTTTACCGCCGGGCTGGCCTTGCTCGCCGGGTTACTGTGTGGCCTGCTGCCGGCATTGCGCGGCGCCGCACCGGGACTGGAACGTCTGCGCGAAGCCGGACGCGGTCAGATCGGACGCCAACATCTGCTGCGCGACGTCCTGGTCGCCGGCCAGACTGCGCTGGCCGTGCTTCTGCTGGTCGGTGCCGGCCTGTTGCTGCGCAGTGCCCATGCGCTGAACCAGATCGATCCCGGATACGATCCCCGCGACATTTTCACATTCCAGTTCGCGCCCGAGCAGGCCAGCCTAGACAGTCCCCTCGCCTGGTCGCGCTTCCATCAGGAATTTCTCGCGCGCCTGGGTGCCTTGCCTGGCGTGCACTCGGTCGGTCTGGTCGAGAACGTGCCGCTCAACGAGGGCACCAGCGTACAGCGGGCGCGCACACAGGACATGACCGTGCCGACGGCCGAGGGCCATGTCATCAATGTCACTTACAGCGCCGGCGACTACTTTCGCAGCATGGGCATCGAACTGCTGTCCGGCCAGGTCTTCGATCCCCACGATCAGGCCGGGAGCGGCAACATCATCGTCAGTCGCAGCGCCGCCGAACGCTTGTGGCCGGGCCGGGACCCGATCGGCCAGCGCCTGCAGCGCGAGGGTCGCGACGAGTGGGAGACGGTAATCGGCGTGGTCCAGGACGTCATGCAGACCAATTTCTGGACGCCGCCCGAACCGCTGATCTACGCGCCGTTGATGGGTCCCAACCCGGACAACAGCTGGCGCATCACTTCGCCGGCCTATGTTCTGAAGACCGCTCGTGCCGACCGCATTGCCGGCGAGGTGCGCGCCCTGATCCGCGAGGTCGCGCCGGAAGCGCCAATGTACCGGGTGTTCACGCTCGAGGGCCTGGTCAACGACTCGATGACCAGGCTCACCTTCACCCTGCTCACCCTCGGCCTGGCGGCACTGCTGGCGATCATCCTCGGCGCAATCGGCCTGTATGGCGTGCTGTCGTACATGGTCGCCGAACGCACTCGCGAAATCGGTGTGCGCATGGCCTTGGGTGCAGCCGCGAACCGGGTCCGCCGCATGGTCGTGGTTCAGGGCCTGCGGGTGGTCGCCGTCGGCGTCACCGCGGGCCTCTTGGTCGCGGCCATCAGCAGCGGCGCCCTGGGCAATCTGCTGTTCGACGTAAGCGCCCTCGACCCGGCCACCTATGCCGGCATGGCCCTGCTCATGCTGGCGATCGGTGCACTATCCAGCTACCTCCCGGCATGGCGGGCCTCGCGTCTGGATCCGATGGAGTCGTTGCGACGGGAGTAGGCGACCGGAGAAGCCGCGAACCGACAGAACCTCAGGAAGCACGATCGCCTCTCACCGCTGTCCGGTCGACGCGTAGTCACCAAGGGGCTGCCCGGCAGCTTCGCATTCCGTTCCGGCCGCGCGAGCGATCAGAGGACCAGAGGACCTCGTTCAGCGGCCCCCGGTGTTCGTGGATTCCATGGCAGAATCACAGGCGCTGAACCGTGATGGCCCGCCAGACACCGGGACATTCTTCTGGCCCGCGAGAAGGGAGGAACACGATGTATCGATCACTTCTGAGATCGATCGGTCTGCTGGCGCTCGCCGGCACCGGTTCGTACGGACTGGCGCAGACCCCGCCATCGGTCGAGGCGACGACGCACTTTGGCGGCCTTACCAACCCGATCGGGTTGACCAATGCCGGGGATGGCAGCGGTCGCCTGTTCGTGGTTCAACAAGGTGGCCGGATCCGGGTATGGGACGGAGTCCAGCTGCTCACCGCTCCATTCCTCGACATCGAGCATCTGACCAATGGTGTCGGAGAAAGCGGACTGCTTGGACTCGCGTTCCATCCCCAGTATTCCGTCAACGGCTACTTCTTCATCAACTACACCGATCAGAACGGCCATACCGTCATCGCGCGCTACCAGGCCTCGCCACCCAACACAAACGTCGCCGATCCTGCTTCGGCTCTTCGCATTCTCGGCTTCGTACAGCCATTCGCGAACCACAACGGCGGGGACATGCACTTCGGCCCGGACGGCTACCTGTATGTCGCAAGCGGCGACGGCGGGGACCAAACCACGGCGCAGGACAGCGCCAGTCTGCTCGGCAAGATTCTGCGCATCGACGTTGATGGCGACGACTTTCCGAGCGATCCTGAACGCAACTACCGCATTCCTCCAGACAATCCTCTGGTCGGCGTCGCGGGAGCGGCACCGGAAATCTATCTGCTCGGGCTGCGCAACCCCTGGCGCTTCTCCATCGATCGACCCAGCGGCGATCTGTTCATTGGCGATGTCGGCGAGGCTGCCCGTGAGGAGGTCAATCATCTGCCGGCGGCCAGTGCCGCCGGCGCCAATCTTGGTTGGCCTTGCTGGGAAGGATCGCTGCCACTTGACAGCGACGCCTGTGATCCGAAGGCCGACTATGTGTTTCCGATCTTCGAACTCGCACATGGCGCCGCACCAAACAACAACTGCTCGGTCATCGGCGGGTTCCGGTACCGCGGTCCGTACACATCGATGCGCGACTGGTACTTCTACAGCGACTGGTGTACCGGCCAACTGTGGGCCGGGATCGAGACCCCCGGTGTTGGCAATGGCTGGGTATCGCACCTGGTTGGGCAAATGAATACATTCACGACCACTGGCTACGGCCTCGGCGAAGACGGTCACCTGTATGCCGCAGCCGCCTGGATGGGTGTGCTGCGCATCGGCGATCCCGATGGCGACGACACGATCTTCGCCAACGGCTTCGAGTAGAGCGGAGGAAACCTCGGCAGGCCGAGAACACGATGATTTTCCGCACGGGACGAGTACGTACCTGTTCGGCAAGACTCGATCGAGATCGGACGGACGATGATCGAGTTCATCGGGTGCACACCTACCCGGAGGATCATCGAATGACCGAGCTTTCGAGCGCCGTCGTCTCGGCACTGGTGCAGTTGCTCGTGCTGGCTGTCTTACCACTGATTGGCTACGTACTGTTCCTGCGCTTCCGTTATCGTCAGCACATGGGCGAGGGGTTGCGCAAGGCCGGCCTGCAGATCGGCGAGCCCCGCTATCTGTACCTGAGTGCCGGGATCACCGTGCTCGTCTGCGCCTTGATCGCGACGATCTTTGTGGTCGCCTGGACTGAAGCGGATCAGCGCCGCGTCCACATACTTGTCGTCAAATCAGACCGTCGACGACGGCGCCGTCGCGCAGCAATCGCTGCTGCGCCGGCTCGCAGGTCCAGGTGTGGCCGGCGGCCGGGAACTGCTCGGTCTGCGCTACGCCATCATGACTGTTGCCGCTGCCGTAGTGCTGGTTCAGATGCGCCGCCGGCAGCGTCGTGTTCTGCCCCATGCGCAGCAGGCTGTCGGCGACATTGCTGCGAAACCGGTTGTTTTCGAACACGGCGCTCCAGTGCGCCGGCAGCGGCTGCCAGGGTGCGGTGATGTAGCCATGCCCGGGTGCCGTGTTGCCCGAGATCTGGACCCGGTTGTGCCGGTAGCACGCCGAGTGTTCACGGCCGTCGGCGATGAAGCACAGTTACTGCGGCAGGTAGTAGGCCGGCACATCCGGCACCAGTCCGTCCGGTTCGAAGCCGTCACTGAACAGTGGATCGATCGCCAAGTCACAGCCGTTGCCGAGCCGGCCCGCCGCTCTGGCCCGCCGGGCCAGCGGGGTCAGGACCAGCGCCCCGGTCAGTCCGGCCAGCATACGCCTGCGTTGCATGGCGATTTCTCCCTCTGTTCGTGGTTCTCAGCCCGGCCCCGGCCCCGGTACCGGCGCCGGATCACATCCGATGGAATCAGCGCAACTCGAATCCGTGGCCGAAGATCAGGTCCGGCACGTCGCCCAGATCGAGCAGCACCTGGGCCTGGGCGTTGATCGCGATCGTTGCCTCGACTGACTCGCCATCAAGTTCGGCGACGAACCGGGTCGGCGTCCGCCACTGGTCGCCGCCCTGGCGACGAATGCGCTCGGGAACGATCAGACTGAACCGACCCGCGGCATCGGTCACGCCCTGGCCAATCTGGATGCCGTCGCTGTCGTAGACAGTCACCGTGGCCGCGAGCGCCGGTAGCGCGTTGTTGCGCACACGCACCCGCACCGTCCAGCCGACATGAAGCTCCTGGCCTGCGTGCCGGAAGCGCAGGCTGTCGATGCTGGCGCCGCCGGCATAGCTGGCGTCGACGAGGTGGTGATCACGGACATCCCAGCCGACATCGAACTGGAACGTGTAGTAATCGCTGCGATTGCCGATCCGGACATGGTGGTTGCCGTGCATGCGGTGGTTGCAGCCGGCGGCGTAGTAGTCGCCCATGCGGACGTTGGCAATGTTCGAGATCAACAGGTTGTCCTGCCACAACACCGGCGCCTCGGTGCCGCAGCGCTTGCGCAGGCCCTGGGTGACGATCGCGGCGGCCTGGCTGATGTTGTCGGCCATTTCGACCTTGATCACGTTGTTGCGCAGAACGTTGTTGACGACGCTGGCGTCCGCGGAATGCTGGATGCCGCGCGCCTCGGTGCAGGCGCCGTCGATGCAGTCGCCGGCCTGGATCAGAATCAGGTTGTGCTCGTACAGGTTGTCGGCGTAGTCGGCAGTCGAGCCGGCGTACTGGGTCAGGCGGAAGCCATTCAAGGATTCCTGATTGCCGTACTCCTCGTCGCGATGGTCCGGCCCCTGCCCGACCAGGTGCACGAAGTTGCCGTGGTAGTGGTTGCCGCGACCCCAGGCAATGCCGATAACGTGGTAGCCGGTCCCGAAGATGCGATTGTCGCGGATCGTCGCCTGGTCGCCGCGGGCGATGCCGAAGGAATTGATCGCATAGCTGTCGAGGTAGATTTCGTTGTTGTGCACCTGGTTGCCCTGGATGCCGCTGTGCCGGCTGCGCTTGACCAGGTTGTCATGGACATGGGCGTCGTCGTAGTCGCCGCCGTAGAACAGCAGGGCACGAGCACCGGAGCCATGCCGGTTGAGAATCACCTTGCCGCGGTCGAGAAAGACGTTGTGATGGATGTGCGCATCCTGCGAGCCCCAGTGCATGAACAGGCCGACCATCTGATCACCGCCGTAGTCGAACTCGACGCCGGCGACCTCGAATCCGCTGCCGCTGCGGACATAGATCGGGTTGAAACCGATCGAGGCGCCGGCATGGGTGCCGTTGTTGCCGGCGCCCTGGTGGATCCGGCCATTCAGCACCCGGATGTTGTCGCGATAGCCCATCGAGCGGACGCCATAGGCGGCCTGATCGACATAGGTTGGCCAATCGCCCGAGATCGGCTGGAGCACGTTGTTGTAGATCACCGTGTGTCCACCCAGGTCCAGGGTGACGTTGGCGGCGGCGATTTCGAACGCCTTGCCGTCGGCGACCAGATCCTCGGTCAGCAGGTAGGTCGCGCCAACCGTGTTCAGCAGGTAGGGCGGACCTCCGGCCAGTTGCTCCGGGATGCGGATCACGGTGGGCATTGGCTGGGGCGTCAGGGTCCGGTCCGGGCCGTATTCACGGTTGCCGCGCTCGTCGTCGATGACCACGCGATAGTGGTAGGTGGTGCCCGGGTTCAGCCCGCTCAGCCGATGCAGGTGGATCGCATAGTGACGGTCGGAGGCTTCGGTCTGATTGCCGTAGCTCGTGCTCGTGCCGTATTCCAGATGCGATCGAGCCGGCAGGTTGGTGCGAAAGCCGATGCTCGCCGAGCGCTCGGAGACGTATTCCCAGTGCGCGCTGGGCGGCAACAGCTGCTGGCCGTGAACCTGGTAGATCAATGGATCGCGTTCGGCTCCGAAGGCTTCGATGGCGAACAGCTTGAAGTCGTCATAGCTGTCGGCTGCAACTGGCATAGCCAACAGCGACAACAGCATTGCGATGGCGCATGATCCCCTGTGCATCGATCTCTCCCCTGACAGAAGTACCTCGCCGTAGCGGCGACGTTGTAGTGTATCGGCACGAACCACAACCTCGAGCAGCAAGCGCAATGGTTCGGGCGATGGCTCGAAACGTGGCTATACGAAGCCCTGCTGCTTGTAGCTGGCATGGCCCGCCTTGGTGAGGGCCGCGAGCTCCTTCAGGAGCGCTGGGTCCGAGGTTTTGAAGTTGAAACAGGACTTCCCCTGCATTCGCGCTTTGAGCTCGGGCGATACGTCAGCGAGAAGTTCCGGCGCCACGTAGACCGGCATCAGATGGAAGCTGACATACCCCTTCTTGAGCTGCACGGCGCCGAAGAACAGCGGCTTCTTGTTCTTCTGGATGTGTCTGGTGTCGAGATACAGCTCGGTATTGTCGTCCCTTTTTACGTCCAGCAGCGAAGCATAAGGCGCCATGATCTTGCGCAGGTCGGCGAAAACAGCATCGAGGGTTGGCATGACGAACTCCAGCTGGCTTGAGACAGTGAACGTGGTCAACTACGCGGCCAATAACGGTTTCCGGTGCACCGCAAGAGTGTGTGCACTCAGACCCCGCTGCCGCACTCTGCGAGTTGCTTGAGCTTGCTCAGCGTGACCGGTAGGCCAGCGTCCAGCTGCTTGCACAACATCGGGCCGGGGAGGACCCGCAGGGGCCCCGAAAAGGTTACGCGATGAATCACTTCGGTTCCAGACTCTGCATAGGCCCGACCAGTGACTGAGAATGTGATTGCGCGGCGTGACCAAGCTGTTCCCGAGCCCGGTGGCATGCAGGTCACACCCGGCGAGGCTACAAGATCCGGGTAAACATAAGGAGTCCAATCACCGTTCTTGCCATGGACTCGATGCCGTAGGAAACCACACAATTGACCTGCGTTCGTGCCGCGTCCTATCCGTCTCTGGCGCAGTTCGATCCCACGTTTTCGTCATCCGTCGCATTCGGCTCAAGTGCGTGGAGGGACAAGTCTAGACTCGGCGCATGGCAATGATCGGCGATCTTGCGGTCCCGATCGCACTGGAAACAACGATCGGCGCATTCCAGGCTGCCGTCCACGCGCCTCTCATCCCAGGAGAAGAACACAGATGGGCCAGAACAATCTTCCTGAACAAGAAGTCGGACGCGTACGACTCTATGCGATGCGCGCCGTCTTCTTTCTGACCTTCATCGGTCTGGCGCCAAGTGCCTGGCAACAGATTCTTTTCCCATCAGAGACACTGCAGCCGTTCTATGGCATCGCGATCAGCTTCTGGGCAGCACTCTCGGTGCTGGCGATCCTCGGAATCGCCTATCCGATGAGAATGCTTCCATTGCTCTTGTTGCAATTGACTTATAAGGCAACATGGCTGCTGGGCGTGGGCTTGCCGTTGTGGTCCCAAGGGCTGCTCGATGAGTCCGCGAAGGAGCTGGCCTTTGCGAACGGTATCGGGGTGGTCCTCGACATCTTGGTCATCCCTTGGCTATACGTCGCGCGAAACTATCTTCATAAGCCCGTGTGGTAGCTAGTGTAGTGCGTCCAGCCGCCGATCTTGGCAAGCCGGTAAGCGTCGTGATGTGCAATCAAACCAACAAGCCGCCGAGGAGCTCTACACGAAGTCACCGAAAATGGCATGAATCTGTTCCATTGTTACTCCGGATACCTGCACGCAAGCCAACTCCTGCGTGGAATCCTCAGGGAACCACAGTGTTGGACGCTGCGTCTCATCACCGAGTTGCACCGCAACCTCAGCACCCAGGACACCATCGAAGCCTTTGATCGCGTTCGCGACGCGCCCGACAAACCGAGGCTCTTCAGATGCATCGGCATCGTAAAGCTCTCGATAGCGCTGAAAATGCTGCTTTGAGACCTCAACCCAGGCGCCAATCGCCCAAGTGTCATCTACGTCTTGTATCCGGATCGGGATGATGCCGCGAATGAAGTGCCTGATCGGCTCTTCGGATCTCTCGCCGCGCAAGATGCAAAGGTCGTCATTCCCCGACGCCCGCGCCTCCATCGCCTCAAACTCAAGGCTCCAGACGCAATCCGGCCTCTGGTATGACGGCTCAGGGAGAGAGTCATGTTCCTCGCCGCAGCAACTGCAAGTGAATGCCATGCAAGTCTAGCCCCGTCTAGAATACCGTCACGAAGATTCTGTAAAAAGCCCAGTTGAAGCCAGACGCTGCCCACGTTCAACGACCCGACCCGATCGCAGTTGCGCGCGAGCTTCTGAGCGTTCAGACCAGCGCGACATCTCTCATCTCGCAATGCCCCTGATAATGTCGAGCCTGTTTGCTGGCGCGGTCGGCGACAGGAAGTCAGGGATGGTCGAAGGAGTTCGCCGCGGACGAGCCAAGAACTCCGGTGGCCACTCAGTGATACGAGGCCCTTTCACATGCGTAAATGTTCCCAGCTCACTCTCATCGATGTACTCCTCTTGCAGCACTAGAGCCAGCGGATCTTGAGCGCCCGGTGTCCGCGCCGAGAACTCCGCAGCCTCGTCGTACGTAGCAAAAGCATAGTAGTAGTCGGCACCCTCGAAAGCGTCATCGGCACCGTCTCTTGGGTAACACCAGACCCTGTACTCCAGGACAGCATCCCAGACGTATCCGCCGCCCGCCATTGCTGCTGCAGGATAAGTTCCGACAAGAGTCTGATCGAGCACTTCTGGATACTGTCCAGACCTTCCCATAGAGATCCAATGCGTGAGTCAAGTGACCTGCCGGCCGAACGCGGTGATGCTACACGATCGCCGCATAGTTGCGAGCGTATTGCTGACCCTCTGAACGATCGGCCGCAGTCCGGCGCCGGCTGGGAGCCGGCGCGGCAGAAATGTTCGAGGCGAAAAGTCGACTGCGCGAGGACAGATTTTCGGCGGTTCGCCGCCCCATAGCAGCGCCATGGGGCAATGGTGCGAAACTTCCGGCGCACTACACTAGTTGTCGCCCTTGAGATTCAACTGCCAGGACACTCCGAATCGATCCTGCGCCCAGCCAAACAATGGGCTGAAGCCATAGTCGCCCAGTGGCATCGCCACCTTTCCGTCCTCGGAAAGACGCTCGAATACCTGCTTCAGTCGCTCCGCGTCATCGAGCTCTACGAACAGAGACATCGCTGGAGTAAAGGTGAAGTTGTGCACCGGCGGGCTGTCGAAGATGATCAGATCATGGCCCGCAAACCGAACGTGGGCGAGCCGAACCTTGCCCTTCAACTCGCCTTCTTCATGCAGCTCCTGTCTTTGCACCGAGAATTCAGGAAAGACCTCTTTGTACAGTTCCATTGCCTCATCCGCAGCACCCTGGAACATCAAGTGCGTCGAAACTGATGCCGCCATGCTACCTCCGGAACCGCCTGCAAGAATGACAAGTATGGATGCCAGCCAGTGTTTCATGCGCAAGTCTCCGATCGTCAATCGATTGAAGTGAATCAAGCCGAGTCACGGCTTCGGCCTGAATGCTGGAACCTGTGTCGTCGCTGCAGGCTCAGCCTTTGCTTGTGACCCTACGAGCTACTTGACGCCCTGCAAGACGCGCCGAGCACGAGCTACGCGAGGATCAGACTGCAACTCGGCTGCAGGAAACGAAAAGCTGCCGGAACAAAAACTCACCAGAGATTCTCCCGCCCTTAACGCGACCAGATACTGTAACCCAGGCTCAAATCGATCACTACACATGCCATCAGCATGGAGTTGATCAGGCGCGGGAACAGCATTGCCTTTCAGTGTTTCCGTGATCTCGAATGTTGCCGACAAGACGTAACCGAGGGTCGGATGCTTGGATACGCTCTCGACCGACAGAATTCTGACGATGCGCACTTGTTGAGCATCTCTGTAGCTTGCTTCGGCATCGACAGCACAGGAGCAAGCCAGAGCAGAGGTGGGCATCGCCGCCGCCAGGAGAAGCAAGACTCGACGAACAATGATCCTGCCGTCCAACGAATGACGTGAGCGGCACAACGGCCCCGCCGATGGTGACGGCGCGAGCAATCGTGCCCCGTCGTTGTCTGTCCGCTCGTCGGAACAGCTAGCCATCGTGTACGAGCCGGGGCTTGCGGGCTGTGTGGATAGCCACGATGCCGAATGACAGCCTTTCGAAGCTGACCTCCTCGAAGCCATGCTCGCCAATCTCTGCAGCAAGAGCCTCGGCGGACGGGAAATCACGGATACCGTGCAATAGATACTTGTATGCAGATCCGTCTCCGCCGGTAGCCAGCCAGCCCAGGACTGGCATGCAGATCGACATGTAGGCAAGGTATGCCCAATGCATGTGCTTCCATGGGATGTTGGACGCCTCCAGTACGATCAGCCTGCCGCCCGGCCGAAGGACACGAAACGCCTCGTCGAGCGCCAGCCGGCGGTTGCATATCTTAAGGCCCAATGAGATCGAGTAGGCATCGACGCTGCGGTCTGCAACGGATGGCATTGCTTCCAGGTCGAGCGGCTTGAGTTGCACCTTCGCAGCGTGCCTGGCCAACTTGCGCTCAGCGATAGCGAGCATCTTCTGACTGACATCGGACGCGATGACCGACCGCCCATCCGTTGCCTCGTGCGCCAGTATGCGAAGAACGATGTCGCCGGTGCCGGTCGCCCCATCGAGCAAAGTAGTCCAGCGCTCGCTGGCGATACGGCGGGCTACGCGACGCTTCCAAAGGCGATGAATGCCAAAACTAAAAACATCACACAAGATATCGTAGCGCGACGCGATGCGTCCGAACACGTCATCGAGCTGCCAAGCAAACTCAGCGGCGTTCTTGGCATTCGGGTGAACAGGAGTTTCCATCGCGCTACCAAACGAGGCTGTAGAAAGATTACCCCGATCTTGCTGCAATGTCGGTCTGGCAGCAAGGGCGGCCGCTGGCGCGGCTTTCGTTAGCCATTATGTTTCGTTGTCTGGAACGTAGAACA
>CAZFUH010000001.1:0-38969 GCA_964522235.1 uncultured Rhodanobacteraceae bacterium | reverse complement strand
CTCCACCGCCTGAGACAGATGCGTGATCGCCTCGCGCACGGTGTACTCTTCCGATCTGCACCGTTCGCCCGCCAGTGGCATCCGTCCTCCAGGTTCCCGTGTGCGTGGCGCCGCAGAAGGGGTGCGAGAAACACAAGCCTGATTCGATGTACCGTTGGCCGTTGCTGACGGCTTTCAGGAAACCCGATGACCGCACCTCAGTCAAGCCCCGCTGTAACCCAGGAACAGGCCGAGGACGCTGTACGCGTCCTGCTGCGCTGGGCGGGGGACGATCCCGACCGCGAAGGTCTAGTCGACACCCCAAAGAGGGTCGTCAAGGCCTACCGCGATTGGTTCTCCGGCTACGCGATCGAGCCGGCCGACTACCTGCGCCGCACGTTCGAGGAAGTCGATGGCTATGACGAACTCATCGTGCTGCGCGACATCGCATTCGAGTCCCACTGCGAGCACCACATGGCGCCGATCATCGGCCGTGCCCATGTCGGCTACCTGCCGACCGATCGTGTCGTCGGCATCTCCAAGCTGGCGCGCGTGGTTGAAGCCTATGCCCGTCGCTTTCAGGTCCAGGAGAAGCTGACCGCGCAAATCGCCCACTGCATCGAGGAAGTATTGAAGCCGCGCGGCGTCGGCGTAGTGATCGAGGCTGCGCACCAATGCATGACCACGCGTGGCGTGCACAAGCGCGGCGTGTCGATGATCACCAGCCAGATGCTCGGCAGTTTTCGTGACGACGCCCGTACCCGAGCCGAGTTCCTGGCCTTCATTGACCTGCGTGGACGCCGCGACTGAACGGGCGTGGAAAGAACGAGTTGCATGGGCTGAACTCGGAATCAGTGGATTCCGACGACTTCCTCGGCAAGATTCCGCTGCCGTGGCGGCGCCGGCTTTGCTAGCCTGTCCGGATGTCCCGCTCCGCTCTTGAAATTCTCAACCAGGTCTTCGGCTATCCGGCGTTCCGCGACGAGCAGCAGGCGATCATCGAGCAGGTGGCCGGTGGTGGCGACGCCCTGGTGCTGATGCCGACCGGCGCCGGCAAGTCGCTGTGCTACCAGATCCCGGCCCTGCTGCGGCCGGGAACCGGCATCGTGATCTCGCCACTGATCGCGCTGATGCAGGATCAGGTCGAGGCGCTGGCCCAGTTCGGCGTTGATGCCGCCTTTCTGAACTCCAGCCTCAGCGCCCACGAGGCGGCCGAGGTCGAGCGCCGCCTGCTCGCCGGTGTGCTCGACCTGCTCTACGTCGCGCCCGAGCGGTTGCTGACCGAGCGCTGCCTGGATCTGCTCAAGCAGGCTTCGATTGCGCTTTTTGCGATCGACGAAGCACATTGTGTCTCGCAATGGGGCCACGACTTCCGGCCCGAATACCGCCAGCTTGACGTCCTGCACGCACGCTGGCCGGACGTGCCGCGCATTGCGCTGACCGCGACCGCCGATGCGCCGACCCGGCGCGAAATCGTCGAACGGCTGCAGCTGGAACAGGCGCGCCAGTTCGTCAGCTCGTTCGACCGTCCAAACATCCGGTATCACGTCGAGCAGAAGAACAACGCACGCAAGCAGTTGCTGGCCTTCCTGCAACGGCATCGCGACCAGGCCGGCATCGTCTACTGCCTGTCACGGCGCAAGACCGAAGAGACCGCGGACTGGCTGCGTGACCAGGGCATTACCGCGCTCGCCTATCATGCCGGCATCGACACCGGCCAGCGCGCCGCGCACCAGCGCCGCTTTCTGCGCGAGGACGGCGTCGTGGTCTGTGCGACGATCGCGTTCGGCATGGGCATCGACAAGCCGGACGTGCGCTTTGTCGCACATCTGGACCTGCCGAAGTCGATGGAGGGCTACTATCAGGAGACCGGCCGCGCCGGCCGCGATGGTGAACCGGCGGACGCCTGGCTGTGCTATGGCCTTGGCGACGTGGTCACGCTCAGTGAGATGATCGCCCGTTCCGAGGCCAGCGAAGAGCGCCGGCGCGTGGAACGGCGCAAGCTCGACGCCCTGCTCGGCTATTGCGAGACCACTCGCTGCCGACGCCAAGCCCTGCTCGAATACTTCGGCGAAACCTATCCGCAACCGTGCGGCAACTGCGACAACTGTCTGAGTCCGCCGCAGACCTGGGACGCGACCGAGGCAGCGCAAAAGGCGCTGTCGTGTGTCTATCGCACCGGTCAACGCTTCGGTGTCGCGCATCTGGTCGACGTACTGCGCGGCGGCGACACCGAGAAGATCCGCCAGCATGGCCACGACCGGCTCAGCGTCTTCGGGATCGGTGACGACTTCGACGCCAACCGTTGGCGCAGCGTATTCCGGCAGCTGGTCGCGTTCGGCGTGCTCGAAGTCGACATCGGCGGCTTCGGCGGTCTGCGCCTGACCGAGGCAGCACGACCGGTGCTGCGCGGCGAACAGCCGGTACGGCTGCGCCTGGATGCCCTGCCGCGAGCAGGTCGCGACAAGTCCCGCTCAGCAACCGGAACGCGCGCGCTGACCGCCGCTGCCGATCTCACGCCGGCGCAGAACGAGTTGTTCGAACGCCTGCGCGCCTGGCGTATCGACACGGCACGCGCACAGAACCTGCCGCCGTACGTGATCTTCCATGACAGCACGCTGCGCGCGATCGCCGAAAGCGAGCCGAAGACCCGCAACCAGCTCACCGCGATCAGCGGCATCGGCGCCAGCAAGCTGGAGCGATACGGCGACGATGTGCTCGCCTTGGTTCGCGGCGAAGAGCCGGCCGCCGCGCCGTTCGAGGAAGCAGGGGGCTGAACTCATGCCCGCGTACTGGCTGACCCAGCGAATCGACGACGAGCGCTTTCCTTTCCGGATCGCGATCGAGCAGGACGGGCGTTGCCTGTTCGCGTTTCGCGCCAAGGCGGCATGGCCAGGGGCGGGCAGCCAAGTGTTCTGCCTGCGTGAACGCGAACCTGCCCTCGACCAGACGCTAGTCGAAATCGAACGGGTCCCGGTCGCACATCTGGCTCGACTCGGGCGCAAACTGTCGGTGACCCTGGATCGCGCGCAGCGCAAGCGCTGCGAGTTCCTGATCCTGGAAAAGCCCCGCGCCGACGGCTCCGGCCACTACGAGCAGGTGTTCTTCCGCACCGAAGCGGCCACCCGCGCGCATCGCAGCAGCAAGCGTGCCGAACTTTCGCCACGCGCCGGTTCTGACCTGAGCCTGGTGGTCGACAGCCGCGAGCGCTATCCGTGGCAGTTCCCCGGTGCCCGAATCATCCGTCGCAATCTGGCGGTCGGCGACTACGCACTGCTGTACGACGAGCGTCCGGTCGCCGTCGTCGAACGCAAGACTCAGGACAATCTGCTGAGGGATCTGGCCGAACTCAAGGGTCTGCACCAGCAGCTTGCGGAGCTGGCCACCTATCCGCACGCGGCGATGGTCATCGAGGCCCAGTACGCCGATTTCGGCAGACCGGAAAAGATTGATCGCTGGCCGGCTGCGCACTTGCTGCGAGTGCTCGGCGAACTGCCGGCATTGTTTCCGCGCGTGCAATGCATCTATGCAGGCAATCGCAAGCTGGCGAACGTCTGGTCGCAACGCTGGTTCGCCGCCGTCGATGCGGCCTTGCACCAGCCGCGCCTGCCACAGGTTGCCGAGCCGGTCGCCCGCTACATCGCCGCAACTGCCGACGGTGGTCTGGACACGCGCATCCGCCTGCACGTGCTGCGGGAAATGCCCGATGGCTTCGGCTCGGCCCTGCTGCGCAGCCAGCTCGGCGACATCGAGGCCGCGCGAATCAGGCGCGTGCTCAACCAGTTGCGCGCCGAAGGTCGGCTGCGCCTGGACGGACACGGACGCGCCGCACGCTGGTATCGGACCGCCTGAACGCGGGCGCGTCGGCACGCGACCGCCTGCGCTTCCCTGTGCTGGACCTTTTCCGCGCCGGCTTCAATGTGGCCAGACATAGAACATGACCGTTCTCAAGCGTCCTGAGCGCCGAGGCGTCCCGGCCCGGCAACGGGCGATGCGTTCGCGCACCAAGGCCACCGTCCCGATCGGAGCCCGCTCATGCAGCTCTGGCGAGTGCGGCAACATCCGTGCGCGGTCGACCCAGCAGCCAGCCACAGACAGCGCCGGCAAACAGCCCGTACGGCATGAAATCCAGACCGGCGGCCAAGGCCACGGTCGGTTCCGGAATGCGGATCCATTGCCAGGAGGCCATGACCAGCAAGGTCAATAGGGCGCCGCCGATCGCCGCCGCCGCACTGAGCCCGAGCCGAGAGAACTGTCGGCGCAAGGCACCTGCGAGCAGCCCGGTCAGGGCCGCGGGTATCAATCCCGGCAGGTAGGAGAAAAACGCGTTGCCAGCCACTTTCGACGCAAGATCGCCTAGCGTTGTCCAGGTCGGGCTGGGCAGCCGGATCACACCATCCGCCGACAGCACCATGCCAAAGCCATGCAGAAGAAAGGAATACAGGAGTGAACCCAGTGGTGGGCCAAGCAGCCCAAACAGCAGGGCTCCCTTGAGCAAGTCCGCGACGCGTATTCCCATGTTCAATGACTCGTTCAAGTTGGCGTACAGGACTATGCGGCCGCCCACGCCGACGGTCAAGGCAAGGCCGAACGCACCGAGCTGAAGAGAAGTCACGGCGTCGGCAAGCCGGGTCGGGCTTGTTCGGCAACCGGCGCAGATCGCGGCTTCGAGCGATCGACCCTTGTCGACCGTTCCGAGCGTCAAGGGGATTGCGCTGCCAAAACCCCGTCGATGTGAAGTCGATCAGGTCGCCGATCATTCCTGTGAGCGCCTGCACGCTGATCTCGATCAGCGATGGCGCCTCGTCCCAGCCTGGGTCCGCGCTTCTTCGCGCGATCCCCCACGCCACCATGCGGATGCAGCATTGCTTCGTCGGTTGAGCAGGCCTCAGGGCCGGGCCGCGTAGCGGCGTCGGCTGAACGAATGGTTGAACCAGGCCGCAATGCCGCAGCCTTATTCACTCACTCCGGAACCCTCAGCTCGCGCCTTCAGCGCCTGATTCATTTCTTGAAATCCCCGTTTGGTGTCGCGATCCAGGCTGGCTCGGAGCAATCCGACCAAGATGCCGCTAAAGCGCTCGCTATGCTCGAAGCGAACCTTGTCTTCACCCAGAGGCTCGATGACAAAGCGGTGTTCTCCATCGAGCAACCCGGGAAGCACGAACCGGCCCAGCCAACGAAGCTCCCGCCCAGCTTGCGCTGTGATCACTTCAGGTTTGAAGCGCATGCTCTTGCCGCCACTGGGCTGAACCTCGATCTTCAGCCGCGCGCCTTGCTCGGGTACCCCCACGACCGACCTGATAAAGGGGTTCCAGCGCGGATACGAGGCAAAGTCCGAGAGCACCGCCCATACCCGCTCGGCCGACGCGTTGATTTCGATTTCCGTATGCAGTTGATGTGTTGCCATCGAGTTCCTCGATTGTGGTCTGACCAATAGTAAAGCCAAGTCCCGTGAAAGCGTTCGCGCAGGCATCCGGAGTCGCGGCGCTCGAGGCGGCGGGAGGATGGACTGAAGGGCGCCAACAGGACCCGGGGTACGCGCGGAGGTCGTGGCCAACAACAGGCGGCCACCTCAGTGTTGTCCGGAATCCATGATGTCAGCCGGTTCCTGGTGCTGCTCGATCGAGAACTGCTCCGGATAAATGGAGCCGGGAAAGCTGTTCGAGTAGATCGGGTCCACCTCGTAATCGAAGTAGAGAACGAATCGCATCGTTGTGTCGAAAGGTCCCTCGTAGACCGGCGCCGCAAACGACCAGTAGTGATCGGGCGGGAGGAAGACGTGGTGGAAACTGTTGCCGCACGAGCTTGAGGTTAGGTACTCGATGGGCTTCCAGTTGCCTTCCGTGTCGAGCGCCTCGCGGATGATACCGAGCCGACTGTCGGCGGCCGGGAATGGCACTGCCTTGCGGGTGGTATTGGCGAGAATGACGCGAAAACCCTGAAAAGACCCATCGAACGTGGCGGATACTTCCGGCAGTGCGATCAAGCTGATCGCGTCGGCGGGTGCCGGCTGATCCAGTCTCTTTGGATAGTTGTCCGAGGGCGCGAAGCCCCCGAGGGCCTCTCGGTCGACAATGGCTGAGCCGGCACGGAAGTAGCCCGGTTGCATGTGCAAGTTCCGAACAGGGGTGCCCGCCCCGGTCTCGGGAGCAGCAGGTTCAGCCAGCAGTTGCGAAGACAGCACGAGCACTACCGCGAAAAGCAGTCCGGTTGCCATGGGTGTGTTCCTTGCACTGGTCTTGAACTTCTTCACTACGTCAGCCGATCCAGCCGGCCCTTCCGGCGAACGATATTCTTGTAGTTCCACTGGATTTCGATCGATTTCTTCAGCCAGCGTCGTAGATCCGCCTGATCCACGTCTGAAGCGTCGTTGTAGAAGATCGAGGCATCCTTGAACTTCTTGCCCACGATGTTCAACCCCGGCTCCTCGAAGTCCGCACCGCTCCAGAACATCAATCGTATTCCGGGTTTCTGCCTGCTGAATCCGACGATCGGATTGCCGTCGACGAACCAGACCGGATGGGCGTGCCATATCTTGCTTTCGCTCTTTGGCAGGGCTCGATCGATTTCCCGAGCCAGAAGATCGCAGATCTCCTTGTGGTTCGGCTCCTGTAGTTCATTGTATTCCTGGATTTCCGGCTTCATCGTCTTCCCCCAACTGCAGGCGCGCGTCGTCGTTCAGCGCCGTCGAGATCGGTTCCCCGGAGCCGCAGCCGAGATCGAGAACCGTTTCGCCACTCGGCAGCAATCGAGCCCACAGTCGTACCGTTGCGACACCGATGCTCGACGCTTCAGGCCGGCGCATGAATTCTGCACCGACTGCCTCGTAGCCATTCGACCGATCGCCGCTCGATGCGTAGTCCGTTTCAGTGCTCACGACTGTCCGCTCCGAGCTCGGACAGGGCTGTTGAAGGAATGCCCCGATGAAGCCCATGCTGCCGCGCCGACCAGCAGCAGTCCGATCGGCCAGATCCAGAGATAGGCGGGACCAACCGCCCCGAGGGAGGAATGCCCGGGGACCAGGGCCAGTGCGACGCAAAGGTTGAGCAGACCAGTGATGACCAGAACCAGGCCGGCCAGACGCGAAACGAGACCGCCTTCTGGCAGTAAGGCCAAGCCCATCAGAACACGCCCGATCGCGAACAGCAACGAAAAGCAGAAGCCCACTGCTGGTGCGATCTCGTTGAAGGCTAGAACTTTGCCGCGCGCATGCTCGCGCGCGGCCGAGTCGGCGAGGTCGAGCAACTGCGGTGCCCAGACCGCATGTGCCACCAGGAACTGCACGGAACGAAACAACAGATCGATACCGTTGCCAAGCAGGAACAACCCGAACCCGGCGAGGAACAGGATCTGCAAGTTCCGCCTCGCGGGTTGCGCGAACAGATGCAGCACGATTACCGCAGGAAAGTAGGCAATGGTCAGTACGGCGCGACGCCAGAAGTCCTCGTGCAGATGAAGCTGCGCGAAGCGCTCGGGATCGGGGCTGCCGACTGGCGGCCCGAAGGCGAGAATCTGCACGGGAAGCGCTACAGACAGCAGCAAGGCGACCAGAATCAGCACCTGAACAGTGCCGATGTGGTTGCGGAGGTAGACCCAGGCGGTCATGGTCATTCTTCCGTTGGCGAGCCGCCTCAGGCGCTCATGGCGACACTCGCGCCTGATCGCCGCGTGCGCGCCCTGCAGGCGGGAGTCAGGGCGTCGCCGAGCCCACGATTACCGGTTTAGAGGGCGTCGAGCAACGCCTGCGCGACGCGCCGAAGCAAACACACGACGAATGACTCGCGGGGCAGGGCCAATGAAACGGTACGCCGTATTCGTGGGCGTGGCTGCGCCTACGCCTTCCAGACGCCGCGGCCGTGACCACCCAGATCTCGAAGCGGCTGTCCAGGATGAAATGTGGCGCGAGTCCGGCCGCGGTGTCTATGCGCAATGCGCGTACGGCGGTGGGCCTTGATTGATCGAACGATTCTGCAATACCGCGCGATAGTGGGCGAGGTAGTAGTTGGTGCCCGAATAGGTCGGATCGGTGGTGTTGGGGAAATAATAGATCGAGCCATGAGTGTCGTTGAGCGCCGCGGCGGGGTCGCCTTGGACGCTTTTCCAGGTCGCCTTGGTGACCGGCGCCGCGAACAGCGACGGGTCGATCACCATTCTCCGCGCGAACAACAGCCAGTAGCGAACGCATAGAGTCGGGGCCACGTGCCAGCCCCAATGGACTTCACAGTTCGGGCTGTTCTTGGTTGGGGTTCGCAAGGAGCCGTGAATCCACACCTTTCTGGACGAATGGCCCATGCTGAGCATCAGCCGGCGCATCTCATGGGCTCGTGCCCAGCAGCCATTTTCTGGATACAGAAACGGAATGCACGGTGCGGCGACTGTCAGGGGCGGGCAACTGGTCGCGCTCATCGCGTCGAATATCTGCTGGGCCCTGGCCGGCGACACGCAACGCCACCAACACCACCACCAGGGCCACCAGCGCCAGTACCAAAGCCGATGCAGCCAATAGCGCAACGAACGCAACGGGTGCCGCCAATCGAACCTGGGATGATCCGGCAACGGCAGGGGAAGGGGCCGGTCCGGACCGTCCGGTGATGGGCGGTAGGCACGGATGTCAATGATCGTGTTGGCGTCGTCCATGGTGACTGCGACGATCTCGCCGGCTCGCTGGGCCGCACGAAGTGTCTGGAGGTATTCGTCACGTGCCGGCTGATCGCCAGGCAGGACATGGCGGGCGTGAGACGGTTCGAGCAGCACTTCGACCGAACCTGCGGCATCCGTTCGGATGTCGACTACCCGAGCAACGGTGGGGATCAGCAGCCGGGTGATGATCAAAGTCTCCGGGTCGATCTCCAGGTAG
Source organism: uncultured Rhodanobacteraceae bacterium (assembly GCA_964522235.1). Taxonomy (GTDB): domain Bacteria; phylum Pseudomonadota; class Gammaproteobacteria; order Xanthomonadales; family UBA2363; genus Pseudofulvimonas. The sequence continues at coordinate 30,133 of CAZFUH010000001.1, read as the reverse complement.
ACGGGAATGCCGCGCTGGCTGAGACCCGCGAGCAAGCTCAGCCGCTGGGCCGAGCGGGGGTCGTCCGGATCCAGTCGTGCCCGGCGACCGTCTTCCAGGGAAATAGCGGCACCTTCAGCGCTTCGCAGCGCTTCGGCCGGTGCGTGCTCGGCCAGCTGCGGCAGCGGCAGGACGCGTGAAACGAAGGCGTTTGGATTAGCCATGTTCGCAGGCCTTGTCTGCGGCGCAGCCGGAACGCCGCACCTGTACTGATTGATAACGCCAAACGGGCGGCGACCCTGACAGCCGGGTCGGTTCAGTTGCGATGGATGCTGGAAGCGACTGGGGTTCTGCTGCGCATTCGCGGCAACCGCTCAGTGCACGGAAACGTTCCTGCACGGAGAACTCACATGAATGGGGTCGTTGCGCTCATGTCGCTGATGAGCCTGGTCGGTGCAGCCGACACCAGCCTTGCTGCCGACGCGGCGAGCAACGGATGCAAGTCGGACGGTCGCGCCTCCTATATCTGCGGCCTGCGAAACGCGGAAGATCTCATCCTGATCGAGAACACCTCGTGGCGGGGTGGTCGGAAGTTCCGGGGACGTTGCTGGTCGCCAACAATGGCATCGCCGTTTCGGACGACGGCAAGCAGCTGTTCGTCACGACGTGGGGCGACGGCAAGCTCCATATTCTTTCGCGCGGCGAGATTCCGCACACGCGCCAGACGATCGATCTGTCAGGCCTGCGCCCGGACAATATTCGCATGCTCGCGGACGGCAGCCTGCTGATCGCCGCTCAGGCAGCGAAGTCCGCCGAGGTGTTCGAATGCTTACGCGAACCGGTATGCACGGTGGGCTTCGTCGTATTGCGCTTCGATCCGAACACCCAAGCCCTCGAACGGCAACTCGAAGAGCCCGGCAGCCCGGACTTTGGCGGCGCATCCGCCGCGATCGTCGTCGGCGACGAAATCTGGATGCACCTTCCGCGGCGATCGCGTGGCCCGCTACCCGTTGCGGCAGTGAGCACGCACCCCAGTACTGAAAGATGCGTCAGAAGATCACGGCGCTTCATCCCCCAACGGGCAGCTCTTCGTAGTCGTTTCCGGCGGCGCCAATGGCCTCTTGGCGGTTGAACTCAAGGGCTTCGGTGAGCATGACCCGCAGGGACTCGAGCAATGATTCACGGGTGAACTCTTGGCAGTCGACTCCAGGCACCTCCTCGATCCACCCAATCCAGGCGTCAGCTCCCTGCTTCACGACCGCCGCAAATGTCTGATGGATGTGAACAGATCCTCAGCGGTTCCTCCCAACCAGGAAAGACTAGCACGGCCGTACGACATTGCAGTGCGATGGCCAATACCTTGGCGCGCTCCACCCCAAGGTTGCCCCGCCCATTCTCGATTGCGGAGATTGTTGCTTGTGATATACCAGCAAGCTCAGAAAGCTGATTCTGGCTCAACCCCTGAAGCTCTCGGATGATCCGGACGGACTCACCAACGGATACCTCGACGCGCTTCTTGGCTGGGCGGAACGGGCTCTTCATCTCAATTGCTCCGGTAGTCGTGCGGCGTGACTCGAACGACCTGCACGAGGAAGACGCCAGGACGAACATCGAGTTTCGAGGCCGGGTGCCTTGACGGGCGGGCTACGCCGCAAACAGGGGAATTTGCGCAGCTTCCCGTGCCAGGCCGACCGATCGAGGCCGCGGTCGGCCGCTTGCGCTGCGCACCCGACGTCGATCCGCCTCAATCCACGCGATCGACAATCGCTGAAGCGCCACGCCGAAAAAGCTATTTCCTATAGGTAAGGTGTCGGCAAGCCTGACCGTGCTTGTTCAACAACCGGATCAGATCGCGGCTGCGCGCGATCTATCCTTAGCCGTTATGCGGCTACGTCGACCGTCTCACTCGATGAGCTCGGTTGCGGCGGCTCCTCGCCCTGCGCGCGTAGCCCTTCGAGATGAAGCTCAATGGCTTCACGAATTAGTTCCAGAACCTCTTCTCGAGACTCCCCCGCGGCGACACAGCCTGGCAGATCCGGAACGTACGCTCCGAAGCTCGTGGGGCCGCGCTCTACGACAATCATGTACTTCATGGGGCACCTAATTGCTTTAGCCCAGCCTGCTTGAGGATGCTGTTCAGTGTTCCCGGGGGTACATCGATGCTGGGCCTGCCTGCGACGGTTACCGTTCCGGGTTTCTGCGGATGCTGAAGCTGCCGGTGGCTTCCCTTCTGGCGAACGACTCGCCAGCCGTCAGCAAGCAGCCGCTCCAAGACTTCCTGTACGTTCATCCGTCAAGGATCGCACAGGGGCGCGCATGACGCCTAACGCCGCGTTAGGTCTTGGCTTGCATACTCTCGGCCCTCAGGGGTGAGGCTGACAAGATTTGTCTCAAACGGGTTGACGCGCACAAGTCCCTTGCGCTGTAGCCCGAAGCACATTTGCAGCGCCTCTAGCTTGGAAATATGGTCATGTTGAATGTGGTCGAGGTGCGCAGAATCATTGGGATAATTCTCACCAAGGAACGCAAGAAATCCTAGCTCTTTGTCTGAAGGAGTGCGGATCTTAGGGTTGTTGAGAATAAGCCCGGGCGCACGGACGAAGAAGCGCCAGAGGGGTTGAGCCGCCCATATGGCAAGAAGTGCGCCGCTGAATATGCATGCGCCGCTCACTAACCAACGCCATTGGCCAGGAACTGAGTCAAAAGCCTCTGGGAAGAATCGTGGCGCCACTAGAACAGTAAGCGTACTTACGAAAATTGCGCCGGTGAAGGCCTTGGATATCTCAAGTTGCTTAAGGATGTCACCCAGCCAAGACATTGCGAATCCCACACCAAGACCCAACTACAAATCGGCGAGGAATCGCCGTGATATGCGGCAGCGTAGCATGGGCTGCGGGAGTCGCGGTATCGGAGAATTCCGATGGTTTTCAGCGGCATGATCCGATTCACGCCGCCTAATCCGGCAGCCCAATCTGGCCGCTTTTCCATCGCTCGACTCGGCTCAATGTCATCCTCTCCGCAGACGCCACCGGCACTCGGCTCCCCCCGATCCCGGACACCAGAGTCAGCCCCGACTCATGGATCGGGTTCGTGCACGCATCCGGCGGCTCGGACTGGCTCGACGCACCGAGGAAGTCCATTGCTGCTGGATCCGACGCTTCATTCTGGCGAGTGGCAAACTGCATCCGGCGGAGATGGGCAAGAACGAGATCGAAGCCTTCCTGACCCATCTGGCAGTGCGCGGCGGGGTCGCTGCATCGACGCAGAACCAGGCGCTGGCTGCCTTTCTGTTTCTGTACCGGGAGGTGCTGGGGATTGAGCTGCCCTGGCTAGAGGATATCCGCCGGGCGAAGCGGCCCGAACGACCGCCGACCGTGCTGTCGAAAGCGGAGGTGCAGGCGCTGCTTGGCCAGATGTATGGAACCCCGTGGTTGGTCGCCTGCCTGCTCTACGGCAGTGGCTTGCGCCTGCTCGAGGCGCTGCGCCTGCGTGTGCAGGATGTCGATTTCGATCGTCATCAGGTCATGGTACGTCGCGGCAAGGGCGGCAAGGATCGGTGTACGGTGCTGCCTGCTCCCGTCGAAGTACCGTTGCGAGACGCATGTACTGAACCGTGGCGCGAGCGCAGTACGGAGTCCATTGCATACGATGAGTTGATCTGAACTGCGACGTGTCGCTCCGCAGGGATCCGCGTTGGCGTCAGGTGGCGGCCTTGCCGAGGCGCAGCGCGGCTTCGCGGGCGAGCGGGCTGAGGTCGCCGCCGCCGGTGCTGCGCACGTGCTCGGCGAGCTTGCGACGCATGCGCGGGTCCCAGAAGCGCTGGAGATGGCCGAGCACGCCTTCGACGCCCTGCGCGTGGTCCGGCTCGGCGGCGAAGTAGTCGGCGATGTCGTTCGCCATCTGCACCAGGATTGCGGTTCGGGACATCATCAGGCGCTCAGTTTGGTGCCGCGCCGCGCAGCCGTCGGGGGTGACTGTATACGGCCTGGCCGTCATCGCGGGCGAATCCGACCAGAGTCAGACCGGCGCGCTCGGCCAGATCGATCGCCAGCGCCGTCGGCGCCGAGATCGCAGCAAGCAAGCCAATGCCGGCCTGGGCCGCCTTCTGCACCAGTTCATAGCTGGCGCGGCTGCTGACCACGGCGAATCCGGCGCCGGCATCAATACCGCCCCGGACCATCGCGCCGATCAGTTTGTCAAGCGCATTGTGGCGGCCGACGTCCTCGCGCACCAGCTGCAACTCGCCGGCTGCGGCCGCCCAGGCCGCGGCATGGGTCGCTCCGGTACGTTCATTCAGCGGTTGCCGCAGCGTCAGCTCATGCAGCGCGCGCCGCAGCGCATCGGTGTCGATTTCGATGATGCTGTGCGACGCACGCGGTGGCCGCAGCACGGCCTCGATCTCGGCGCTGCCGCAGATGCCGCAGCCGCTGTAGCCGGCCAGGTTGCGGCGCCGAGCCGCCAGCGCCTGCGCGCGCGACGCCGGAATCCGCATCTCGATGACAATGCCGTCGAGTTGCTCGGCGATCGTCTCGACCTCAACTTCGTCGGCTGCGTCGACGATCCCCTCCGCGAGCGAGAAACCGAACGCGAAATCCTCAAGATCATCCGGCGTCGCCATCATCACGGCGAAGGCCACGCTGTTGTATGTCAGCGCCACCGGCACCTCGGCGGCAATGGCATCGTCGAGATGCTCGATCGCACCGTCACGCTGCCGCCATACTGGTCGTGTGCTTGCGCCTTTCATGCGGTCAAGCGGGGAGTGAGTGCAGAGGAGTGAGAGTCGAATGCGCTCGAAGAAGGGGGGCGACTGTCCGCACCTGCAACGATGACGGATCGACTGGAGTACGCCACAAACTCAGCATCACCCCGCAGCCTCGCCAACCTTCGCAGCCGCACCATCGCCGGCAGCCGCGGCAAGCCCGCGCTGCTTGTCACTGAACGCGCGATACCGCGCCTGCCAATCCGACGGCTGGCTGACCCGCGTCACCTGCACCGCCGTGACCTTGTATTCGGGACAGTTCGTCGCCCAGTCCGAATTCTCGGTGGTGACGACGTTCGCGCCAGAGAACGGGAAATGAAAGGTCGTATAGACGATGCCAACCTGCACGCGATCACTGATTCGGGCGCGCAGCACGGTCTGACCAACGCGGCTGGCGATGCCGACCCAGTCGCCGTCGCCGATGCCGCGTTGCTGCGCATCCTCCGGATGGATCTCCAGCCGGTCCTCGTCGTGCCAGACCACGTTGTCGGTGCGCCGGGTCTGCGCACCGACGTTGTACTGGCTCAGGATCCGGCCGGTGGTCAGGACCAGCGGATACCTGGCGTTGATCTTCTCGCGCGTCGGCACGTATGGCGTCAGCATGAACTTCCCCAGGCCGCGGACGAAGGTGTCGACATGCATGGTCGGCGTGCCTTCGGGCTGGGCCTGGTTGCATGGCCATTGCAGGCTGCCGGCTCGATCCAGGCGCTCGTAGCTGACGCCATGGAAGCTCGGCGTGAGGCGGGCGATCTCGGCCATGATCTGTTCCGGATGCTCGTAGTGCATTGGATAGCCCATCGCCTGCGCCAGCAGTTGTGTCGCCTGCCAGTCGGCATAGCCGGCCTTCGGCGCCATGACCCGGCGCACGCGGGAAATCCGGCGCTCGGCATTGGTGAAGGTGCCGTCCTTCTCCAGAAAACTTGCGCCGGGCAGGAACACATGGGCGAACTTCGCGGTCTCGTTCAGAAACAGATCGTGTACGACCACGCATTCCATCGCCGCCAATGCCGCGCTGACGTGCTGGGTGTTCGGATCGGACTGGGCCAGATCCTCGCCCTGGATGTAGATGCCCTTGAACTCACCGTCCAGCGCCGCCTCGAACATGTTTGGAATGCGCAACCCGGGTTCATCGTGCAGGTGCACACCCCATTCGCGCTCGAACACAGCGCGGGTCTGGGCATCGGCGATGTGCCGATAGCCGGGGAGTTCGTGCGGGAACGAGCCCATGTCGCAGGAGCCCTGGACATTGTTCTGGCCGCGCAGCGGGTTGACGCCAACACCGGCCCGGCCGATGTTGCCGGTGGCCATCGCCAGGTTCGCGATCGCCATCACCGCGGTCGAACCCTGGGAGTGCTCGGTAACGCCGAGGCCGTAGTAGATTGCGCCATTGCCGCCGGTTGCGTACAGGCGTGCGGCGGCGCGTAGTTCGGCCGCAGGCACGCCGGTTTCGGCTTCGACTGCTTCCGGGGAACGCGAGGGATCGGCAACGAACTCGCGCCAGCGTCGGAATGGCTCCGGCTCGCAGCGGCGCTCAACGAACTCGTCGTCGATCAGATTTTCGGTGACGATGGCATGGGCCATGGCGGTCAGCACTGCGACATTGGTGCCCGGCCGCAGCTGCAGGAAATATTCGGCGCGAACGTGCGGCGAGCGCACCAGATCGATTCGGCGCGGATCGATGACGATCAGGCGCGCACCCTGGCGCAGTCGCCGCTTCATCTGCGAGGCAAACACCGGATGGCCGTCGGTCGGATTGGCGCCGATGACGATGATGACGTCGGCTTGCAGTACCGAGTCAAAGTTCTGCGTGCCGGCCGATTCGCCCAGGGTCTGCTTCAACCCGTAGCCGGTTGGCGAATGGCAGACCCGGGCACAGGTGTCGACGTTGTTGTTGCCGAACGCTGCCCGGACCAGCTTCTGCACCAGATAGGTTTCCTCGTTGGTGCAGCGCGACGAGGTGATGCCGCCGATCGAGTACTGGCCGTAGGTGGCCTGGATGCGTTGGAACTCGCGCGCGGCATGGGCAATCGCCTCGTCCCAGCCGACTTGACGCCACGGTTCATGGATCGAGCCGCGGATCATCGGCGTCGTGATCCGGTCCGGGTGGGTGGCGTAACCGAACGCGAACCGGCCCTTGACGCAGGCATGGCCGTGATTGGCGCCGCCATCGGGATTCGGCGCCATCCGCAGCAATTGCTCGCCACGCAGCTCAGCCCGGAATGAACAGCCGACTCCGCAATAGGCGCAGGTGGTGACCACGCTGCGCTCCGGCTGGCCGTGCTCGATGATCGAATTCTCACTCAGGGTCGCGGTCGGGCACGCCTGCACGCAGGCGCCGCAGCTGACGCACTCGGAGTCCAGGAACGACTGTTCCTGCGACGCGGCGACATGGGAGTCAAAGCCACGACCGGCGATGGTCAGCGCGAAGGTGCCCTGCTGCTCGGCACACGCGCGTACACAACGCGAGCAGACGATGCACTTGCTCGGGTCGAAACTGAAGTAGGGATTCGATTCGTCCTTGCCGCGATACAGCGGATTGGCCTCGCCCTCGGGGCCGTCCGGCTGGACATGGTTGTCGCCATCGTAGCCATAGCGCACTTCGCGCAGGCCGACTGCACCTGCCATGTCCTGCAATTCGCAGTGTCCGTTCGCGGTACAGGTCAGACAATCCAATGGGTGATCGGAGATGTACAGCTCCATGACGCCGCGGCGTAGTCGCGCGAGTGCATCGCTGTGCGTGCGCACCTGCATGCCGTCGGCGACCGGCGTCGTACACGAGGCCGGATAGCCCTTGCGGCCTTCGATCTCGACCACGCACAACCGGCAGGAACCAAATGCTTCGACGCTGTCGGTCGCGCACAGTTTCGGAATCTTCGCTCCGGCGATGGCGGCCGCACGTAACACCGAGGTGCCAGCCGGCACCTCGACCCGCCGACCATCGATGTCGACGACGACGGATGGCAGCACCTCGCGGTGTCCGAATTGCGGGTCCGGCGTCCCCAGATCGACATCATCGATCGAGCGCATCACACCACCTCCTGTCACCGCCACGGTCCGCCGGGGCGGCATGGAATTCCATCACCGACGTCTTCACTTTCCTTCGCCCCATGGTCACGGGGAAAGGGAACGGACCTCGTGTGTGCACGAACGGCATCATCGCCGGAAATCTCCGGGAAAAGATCGAGCCGCGGCCCTCACGCTCCTTCTCCCCGTTGTCACGGTGAGAAGGAACGGCGGACAACCACGCGTGCGCACGAGCGGCGTCATCGCCGGAAATCCGCCGGGAAATGATCGAGCGCGCTGAGCACCGGATACGGCGCCATCCCGCCCAGTGCGCACAGCGACCCGTCCAGCATCGTCCGGCACAGGTCACGAACCAGCTCCTCGTGCTCACCCGGATCGCCGACACCGTTGCGCCAGCGATCAAGGACCTCGACGCCGCGCACGGATCCGATCCGGCACGGCGTGCATTTGCCGCAGGATTCGATCGCGCAGAACTGCATCGCCCAGCGCGCCTGCTCAGCCATGTCGACGCTGTCGTCGAATACCACGATGCCACCGTGACCGAGCATGGCGCCAATCGCCGCGAACGCCTCATAGTCGATTGCCGTGTCGAACTGTGACTCCGGCAGGTAGGCGCCGAGCGGCCCGCCGACCTGCACGGCTCGGATCGGCCGGCCGCTGGCGCTGCCGCCGCCGTAGTCGTACAGCAGCTCGCGCAAGGTCAGCCCGAACGCCTTTTCGACCAGGCCGCCGCGGGCGATGTTGCCGGCCAGTTGCAGCGGCAAGGTGCCGCGCGAACGGCCCAGGCCGAAATCGCGATAGGCCTCGGCGCCATGCGCGAGTATCCACGGCACCGAGGCCAGGGTGATGACGTTGTTGACCACGGTCGGTCGACCGAACAGGCCCTGGATCGCCGGCAACGGCGGCTTCGGTCGCACCTGACCACGCTTGCCCTCAAGACTGTCGAGCAGCGAGGTTTCCTCGCCGCAGATGTAGGCGCCGGCGCCGATCCGCAGCTCCAGATGAAAGCGTCGGCCACTGCCGAGTACGTCGTCGCCGAGCACGCCGGCGGCGAGCGTGCGCTGCAGGGCCTGATCGAGGATACGGGCGGCGTGCGGATACTCGCTGCGCAGATAGATGTAGCCGGACTCGGCGCCGACCGCCAGGCCGGCAATGATCATGCCCTCGATCAGGCAGTAGGGATCGCCCTCGATCAGCATGCGATCGGAGAAGGTGCCGGAGTCGCCCTCGTCGGCATTGCAGACGATGTACTTGCAGCCGGCTTCGGCGTCGAGGGCGGTGCGCCACTTGATTCCGGCCGGAAACGCGGCGCCACCCCGGCCGCGCAGGCCGGAAGCGGTGACGACATCGACGATCTGCGCCGGCGCCATCTCCAGCGCCGCCGCAAGCCCGCGCCAGCCGCCATGGCTGCGGTAGTCGTCGAGATCGAGCGGATCGATGACGCCGACACGCGCGAAGCACAGTCGCTCCTGCCGCTTCAGGTAGGCAATGGTGTCGACCGGTCCCAGGCGCAACGGATGCGCATCGCCGCGAACAAAACCGGCATCGAACAGCGCGGGCACCTGCTCGGGTTCGACCGGACCGTATGCGATCCGGCCGGCCGGGGTCCCGACCTCGAGCATCGGCTCCAGCCACAGCGCACCGCGGGAACCATTTCGACGCAGATGCAGATCGACGTCACGACGCGCGGCTTCGGCCGCGAGCGCAGCGGCGACACGGTCGGCACCGACCGAGACCGCGGCGGCATCCGCCGGCACATGGACGGTCACGGCATTCATGCCGCCTCCACGTCGTCCGCCGCCCGGCAGTCGCTGACCAGGGCATCGAATCGCGCTGGCGTCATCCGGCCGTGCAACTCACCATCGAACAGCAGGGCCGGCGACAAGGCGCAATTGCCCAGGCAGTAAATTGGCTCCAGCGTGAAGCGGCCATCGCGGCTGGTGCCGTGGCCGCGGATGCCGAGGCGGCGCTCGGCATGGTCGTGCAGCGCGCGCGCACCCATCGCCTGGCACGCCTCGGCCGCGCACACACGCACGACGTGCCGGCCCGGCGGCGTGCGCCGGAAGTCGTGATAGAACGAGATCGTGCCGTGAACGTCGGCACGGGACAGATTCAAGGCCTGCGCGATCGGCGCCACTGCGCCTTCCGGAATCCAGCCCAAAGACTGCTGCACCGCGTGCAGGATCGGCAGCAGGGCGCCGGCGCGATGCCGGTGCGCAGCGATCGCTGCATCCACCGCGGGCCGCAGGTCCGGCGCCAGCACCGGCACCGCCTCGGTGATCGCATCAATCCGCTTGTTGCCCACGTCGAATCAGCCGCTGTCGAGAACCAAGGAGGATAGACGCAATTGCAGCGCAGCAGCCAGTGCGCCGCCGGCGTGCCGAGCCACGGGCCCTGGCAGCATCGACGATCGTTCGCCGAACCGCCTATCACCGGCGGCGATTGCACGACCATTCAAGGACATGAAATGCGGTCCCGTTCGGGCGTCGTGCGGAATGAAGCTCGGGGGCGGTGCGCGCGGGTCAGATTTCGGGGATTGCGCCGTCGTAGAGCCAGGTGGCGAGTTCGGCGCGCAGGCTGTCGAGCTGCGTCGGCTTGTGCGACGAGAACAGGCGCGCGGCGACGACGGCGCCGCCCTCGGCCAGCCGCTGTCGGACCTGGCGCAGCAGTAGCTGCTGCTCGCTTCGGTTGAGCTTGTCGGACTTGGTCAGCAGGACCAGGGCCGGCAGGCTGCGGTCGGCGCAGGCCTCCAGCAACAGCCAGTCGCTGTCTTTGAGCGGATGTCGGGCGTCCATGATCAGGACCAGGCCGATCAGAGACTGGCGCTGATCGAAGTACTGGGCCAGATCCTTGCCCCATTGCTCGCGCACCGCCATCGGCACCTTGGCATAGCCGTAGCCGGGCAGGTCGACCAGGCGATGACTCTCATCAAGGTCGAAGGCGACGATATGCTGGGTGCGGCCGGGCGTACGCGAGGTACGAGCGAGGCCGCCGATGCCGGTGATGGTGTTGATCGCGCTGGATTTTCCGGCATTGGAACGGCCGGCGAACGCCAGTTCGCGGCCGTGGTCGGACGGCAGATCGGCCAGCCGCGGTCCGGAAAGCCCGAACTTGGCACGGGCAAAGAGGTTCTTCATTGCCGCATGATACCTGGGCCGGTGGCTGCGGCAGCGCGAACCTTCGATCACCCGTCCTTGCGCTTGCCCCTGGGCGATCCTGACCGGTCGCGGACGGCGGCGGCAATTCCGGCTAAAATCCGCAGCCTGTTCAAATCCCAGGTTTTTGGAGTGAAGCTGATGAGCAAGCGGCTGCTAGTCGCCTTGGCGGGTCTGTCCGCCTTCGCCGCACAAGCATTGGAGCCAGCTCCGGTTGGCGACCCTGACGCCGGTGCCGCCAAGTCCGCGACCTGCGTCGCCTGTCACGGCATGGACGGCAATTCGCCGGCCGCGGAGTGGCCGAAGCTTGCCGGACAGCATGCCGACTACAACTTCCGGCATACCGTTCTGGTTCGCGACGGCGGTCGCGAGAATCTGACCATGCTGCCGTTCGTGCAGGGTCTGAGCGATCAGGACATTGCCGACATCTCGGCGTTTTACGCCCGGAATGTGATCATGGCCGGGGTCGCCGACGACAGTGCCATCGTCGGCCGCGAAGACCAGACCTATGCCGGCCTTGGCGCCCAGCTGTACCGGGCCGGGAAGCCTGCGGCCGGTGTCCCGGCCTGTGCGGCCTGTCATGGTCCGACTGGGCGCGGCGTCCCCGGCGCCGGCTATCCGGCGCTGGCCGGGCAGCATGCGGTCTACACGGCCGAACGCCTGCGCTACTTCCATCGCGGCGAACATTACGGCGGCGACAACGACCCCAGCACGATCATGGTGACCATTGCCGGCAAGCTCGACAGTACCGAGATCGATGCGCTGGCGACCTATATCGAAGGTCTGCATCGGGCCGATCCACAGGCCCAGGCGCGGGCAATGGCTGCCGGCGGCGGCGCCGCAGCACCGGCGCCACCAGCGCCCGACCATGGAATCGATCCGCAGCCGGATGACGCTGGTGGAGCGGTCGAGTCCGATCCCGAGGAAACGAGGGCTGTCGGCGAACCGAGCGAGTCGGGAACCTGATCGCCTAGATTCCGGTCCTATCCAATTCGTCCCGTTTCAGGAGCAGATCATGCCTGTCCGTATCGCCGCGCTCATTCTTGCGCTGTTGACTCCCGTCCTGGCCAGCGCCCAGGCGCTGTACATGGAAGGTCGGCACTACCATCGCATCGATCCGCCGCAGCCGACGCAGGCCGACCCCGGCCAGGTCGAGGTCATCGAGGTGTTCTCGTATGCGTGCGTGCATTGCGCAAACTTTGAGCCCTACGTGACCGCATGGAAGAAGCAGCTGCCCGAGGGTACGCGGTTCCGGGCGCTGCCGGCGGTATTCAGCCAGGCCTGGGAACCCTATGCGCGCGCCTACTATGCGGCGCAGTCGATGGGTGAACTGGAGCGTCTGCACCAACCCCTGTTCGATGCCTTGCACCGTGATCGCAAGCCGTTGCGCACGATTGAAGACATTGCCGGCTTCGCCGCCGACCTCGGTGTCGAGCGGGAGGTATTCCTGACCACGGCGATGTCCGAGGAAACCACGCGCAAGCTCGTCGAGGGCCATGCCGAGGTCCAGTCCTACCAGATCGACGGCACGCCGAGCATGGTGGTTGCCGGCAAGTACCGCGTACCTGCGGCCGGTGGCCAGATGACTCTGCAAGTGGTCGACTTCCTGGTCGGCCAGGAGGCTGAGAAGCCGAATTGATCGGCGCCGGTCGCGGGCCCGCGTGAGCACGCGCCGACATGCCGCTTCCGGCGGCCCGAGCGGGTCCGCCGAAGTCGAGCTGCGCCTGCTCAGCTTCAACATTCAGGCCGGCGCCCATTTCGAGCGCTATCACCATTATGTGACCCGGCCCTGGCGGCATCTGCTGGCGCATGGAGCGCGCCGGCGCAATCTGGAACGTCTGGCCGGCCTGCTCAACGACTACGACATCGTCGCCCTGCAGGAGGCCGATGCCGGCAGCCTGCGTTCGGGTTTCACCAATCAGATCGAATACCTCGCCGAAGAAGCGGGTTTTGGCTGGTTCAGTGTCCAGACCAATCGCCGGATCGGCGGCATCACCCACACCTGCAATGCCTTGCTGATGCGCCGTGAGCCGAGCGAGGTACGCGACTACGCCTTGCCCGGTACCTTGCCCGGTCGCGGTGCGCTTTGGGCGCGCTTTGGCACCGGGGCAAACTCCCTGCTCGTGGTCGTCGTGCACTTGTCGCTGGGTCCGCGCGCGCGCGGGCGCCAGATCGACTTCGTGCGCTCGATCATTGAAGATCATCGCCATGTCGTGGTCATGGGCGACTTCAACTGCCCGGCGACGGCGCCGGAGATGCTGCGCCTGTACGCCGATACGCCGCTGCTGCCGCCGGCGGCATCGCCGGCGACGTTTCCGAGCTGGGCGCCGGTGCGTGGCATCGATCACATCCTGCTCTCGGAAAGCCTGCAATCGCTGCGCTGTGATACCGCCCGCTTCGGACTGTCCGATCATCTACCCCTTGCCTTGACCGCGCGTCTGCCCGAGAGCTGCGCGTGGTGCTCCCTGTCTGAAACCAATGAGGAATCGTCATGACTGTCCGCTTGTTCTCCCTGCTGCTTTTCCTGCCGCTGTTCGCAGCCTGTGGCGGTGCCGACCGCGATGCCGCAACGGCCAGCTCGCCCGGTGGCGCGCGCTACCAGGACGGTGTCCACTACGAGCGGCTCGCGCGGCCGTTGGATGCCGAAGCGAACGAAGTGGTCGAGGTGTTTTCGTATGCCTGTCCGGCCTGCGGCCAGTTGCAGCCGCAGATCGACGCCTGGAAGCGCGACCGTGGCGATGCCATCGTCTTGCGCTACGTGCCGGCGGTGTTCAATGCCAGCTGGGAGCCGTTCGCGCGGGCGTTCCATGCTGCACAGGAGATGGGAGCGCTGAGTCGCGTGCACCGGGCGATCTATGGCGGCCTGGCTCAGGCCGGACGGCCGGTCAATACCCTGTCCGACCTCGCCGATGTCGTCGCCGGGGCCGGCGTCGATCGCCAGCGCTTCCTGGATACGGCCCAGTCACCGGCGGTCACCGCCGCCCTGGAACGCAGCCGCGAGTATGTGCAGCGAGCCGCGATCGAATCGACACCGACCCTGATCGTGTCCGGCCGCTACCGGGTCGGAAACGTCCAGCCCGGCGGCATTTCGCCGCTGACAGTCGTTGATTGGCTGATCGAACACCAGCCGTGACCGGCGATGCCGGAGCAGCGATCGAGTTCCGGCAACCATTGACGCTGCAGACGTATCGCAACCAGAGTGATCGTGATCGCTCGCCTGCGGGTTGATCGCAAACGTATTGCAATCGTAATACGTTTGCGATAGTATGGCATGCGTCCGCAATGGAGCCTGCCATGGCCAAGCAAACCGTCACCCTGCGTCTGGACGAGGACGACCTTACCTACCTGGCGCAGATCGAACTGCCCGGCGCCAGCAATCTCAGTGAAAAGATCCGCGCCGTGCTTGCCGAGGCACGCCTGCAACGAGAAGGCCTGGCCGACTACGGCGCCGCCTATGATTTCGCGCGGCGCCTGTTCGGCACGCCAGAGCGCAGCCTGCGTCAGGCCGAGCTGCGCAGCCAGCTGCGCTCGGAGCTGATTGCACGGGTGCTGGCCTGGCTGCCCGAGACTGCCGCCTTTGTCCTTGCCGCCAGTGCCGAGCGGCACGGCGACGACGAAGCCGCCGGCCTGCGCCGGTTCGAGCGCGGCCTGGGCGAGCGCGTGCTGGGGTTGACGGATTCCGTATTGCAGCTTGCGCAGGCCGGGTTTCCGGGGTGTTATGCCCCCGGTGACTTGGCGCAGCGGGCTGCCCCCGCGGTCGCGATGACTGCGGCGATCAGCGCCGACCGCGGCGACCCTTCCCACTGAAGTACATGAGGACCGTAGTCATGAGCGAATCGTTGACCAGCCGCGTCGGCCGCCTGATTGCCGGCAGCTTCCACGCCATCGTCGATGCCGTCGAGAACGCTGCGCCGGAATCGGTGATGGAACAGGCCATCCGTGAGATCGACAGTGCGGTTGCCGATGTCCGTGCCGATCTCGGCACCGTCGAGGCGCAGCGTCATCTGACCGCCAAACGTCTGGCCGAAGACAGCGCTCGCCAGGAGCAGCTCGGCGAGCAGGCGCGGCTCGCCCTGGACCAGGATCGAGAGGATTTGGCCCGCGCCGCAGTCGAGCGTCAGATCGACCTGGAGGCGCAGCTCCCGGTGCTGGAGTCGCGCCTGGCGGAACTGGCCGAGGACAAGGCGCGTCTGGAAGGCTATATCTCGGCGCTGCAGGCAAAAAAGCGCGAGATGCGCGAAGCCCTGGCCGACTATCGCCGTGTCCGCGAACAGCAGGCGTCGGCCAGCGGCACCGCTACCGGCAGCAGCCAGGCCGGCGAGCACGTGCAGGGTCGTGCCGATCGCGCAGCCGACGCGTTCGATCGCATCTTCCAGCGCCAGACCGGTCTCAAGGGAACCAGCGGTGCCGGTGCCGACCAGGCGGCCAAGCTGGCCGAGCTGGAGGAACTGGCGCTCAAGAATCGGGTTGCCGAACGTCTGGCCCAGCTCAAGGCCGGCAAACGATAAACATCGCCGCGCGCAGCCATCCGGCGCGGCGGCTCAGTCGAGGAGCATGTCGATGCGCAGAGACCGTTACCATCGAGAGGACAAGATCACCCGCATCGGCAGCGGACTGGCCGTCGGCGTTGCGATCGGGTTGTCGATCGGAGTCGCCCTGGATCAGATCGCGCTGGGCGTGGCGATCGGGATCGGCATCGGTCTGGCGATCGGTGCCGGACTGAACCGGGCGGCGCGATGACGCCGGGGATGCCCAGCTGTCACGCGCTGGAACGGAGGAGAGGACCATGACCTGGATGACCGCTGCTGGCAATGCACCGTTCGTAATCGCCCTGCTGGTCATGCTCGGACTGGCCGCGGTTGAGCTGATCGCGATGTTGACCGGCTTCAGCCTCAACGATCTGGTCGACGAGTTCGTCGTTTCCCATTCCGGCATCGAAACGCTGGGCGAGGCGCCGACCGGGATGGAGGCGACCGGCAGCGTCGATGGTCCGGGTGTGGTCGGGCGCTTTCTGGCCTGGCTGTACATCGGCAAGGTGCCGGTGCTGATGGTGCTGATCGTGTTTCTCACCCTGTTTGGTCTGGTCGGTCTGGTCGCTCAGGGCTTGCTGCGGCAAACCCTGGGGTTCGCCCTGCCTGGCGTGCTCGCGGCGCCAGCCGCACTGCTGCTGTGCCTGCCGTTCGTGCGTGCGTGCACCGGCGGTCTGGCGCGAATCCTGCCGCAGGACGAGAGCAGTGCGATCCGGATCGAGAGTCTGGTCGGACGCACGGCCTTGATCACCGGTGGCGACGCTCGTGCTGACCTGCCTGCGCAGGCCCGGGTTACCGACAGCTTCGGCACCGACCACTATGTCCTGGTGGAACCGGAAGACGAGGCCGATCGTTTCGTCGCCGGCAGTGTCGTGCTGCTGGTGCGACAGACCGGTGCCGGACGCTTCAGTGCCATTGCCAATCCGAACCAGGCCTTGATCGACGAGTCCAGGTGAGCGCGCCTGGCGGCGCGGCCTGTTTCATCCGCTTTTTTCGTTTCACCTGTTTCCTATTCGAAGCATCCGAACCAAGGGAGAGAATGCATGGACTTCAACGTGCCCTACATGTCGGTGATCGTGCCGGCCGTGATCATTCTGATCGCGCTGTTCGCGCTCGGCCTGATTTTTGCCCGCCTTTATCATCGTGCGAGCAAGGAGATCGCCTTCGTCCGCACCGGCCTGGGCGGCGAGAAGGTCGTGCGCGACGGCGGCGCCCTGGTGCTGCCGGTGCTGCACGAGACCATCCCGGTCAATATGAATACCCTCAAGTTGGAGGTGCTGCGTGCGCGTGAGGCGGCGTTGATCACGCACGACCGCATGCGCGTCGACGTCCAGGCCGAGTTCTATGTACGGGTCAAGCCCGATGCTGCGGCGATCTCGACCGCAGCCCAGACCTTGGGCCGGCGGACCATGGAGCCTTCGGCGCTGAAGGAACTGGTCGAAGGCAAGTTCGTCGATGCGCTGCGCGCGGTCGCCGCCGGCATGACCATGGAAGGCTTGCACGAGAACCGGGTCGATTTCGCCCAGAAGGTGCAGATTGCCGTCGCCGAAGACCTGCACAAAAATGGCCTGGAGCTGGAGTCGGTGTCGCTGACCGGTCTCGACCAGACCGCTGCCGACTTCTTCAATCCGTCCAATGCCTTCGACGCCCAGGGCTTAACCAAGCTGACCCAGGAAATCGAACTGCGGCGCAAGCAGCGCAACGACATCGAGCGTGACACCAAGATCCAGATCGAGATGAAGAACCTGGAGACCGAGCGGCAGTCGCTGGAAATTGCCCGCGACCAGGAGTATGCGCGCCTGCTGCAGGACCAGGAGGTGAAGGTGCGTTCGGCCGAAGCCGCGGCGCTGATCGCCCAGCAGGAGGCTGAGCGGCACCGGGAGGCCGAACAAGCCAAGATTTCTTCGGATCGCGCGATCGCGGAGTCGGAGATCGAGAAACGCCGGCTGATCGAGCAGCGCGAGATCGAACGCGAGCGCGCCGTGCGCATCGCCGATCAGGAGCGCGAGATCGCGGTGTCGCAGAAATCGCAGGAAGAATCCGCCGCCAAGGCCGAAGCCGACATCGCGCTGGCCAAGGCCGTCAGCGCCGAGGAAGAAGTCAAGAAGGTGCGCGAGACGGCGATCGCCGAGCGTTCGAAAGCCGTACGCCTGGTCCAGGCGCGCGAGCAGGCCGAGCAGGATGCGATCGCCATCACCGTTGCTGCCGAGGCCGAGAAAAAGTCCGCCGATGATCGCGCCGAGGCGATTCGCGTCGCCGCAACCGGTGAGGCTGACGCCGTGCGCATCCGCGCCCAGGCCGATGAAGAGCGCTATCGGGTCGAGGCCGAAGGTCAGCGGGCAATCAATGAAGCACGCAACGCCCTCAACAACGAACAGATCGCTCTGGAAACCAAGCTTGAACTGCTGCGCCGTCTGCCGCAGATCATCGAGCAGTCGGTGAAGCCGATGGAGCGCATCGACGGCATCAAGATCGTCGATGTCCGCGGCATGAGCGCGATCGGCGGCGGCAGTGGCGGTGGTGGCGACGGCGGTGGCGGCGGCAATGGCGGCGGCAGCCTGGCCAGTTCCGTCGTCGATCACGCATTGCGCTACCGCGCTCAGCGGCCGCTGGTCGACGCCCTGCTCAAGGAGGTCGGTCTGGGCGATCTTGCCGATCTTGGCAACCTGGTCGCCCAGCCCGAGCCGCCACCAGCGCCGCCGGAGTCGCCGTCGCAGCCACAACCGACCCGGCCGCCGTCGGACGCGCCGAAGCCGTCGCCAAAGCGGCCCGAATAGGTAGCACACCAACCGCCATTGTTCATTGCCAATGCGGGTTGTGGAACTCGGGCGGTTGATCGCGGATCGGGGCGGTCTGTCTGCCGCCCTCCGATCTCGATGTCACCCGTTTCCGGCTCGTCCGGAGGGCAGCAACGCAAGCCGGGTGCCGGACAGCCGGTCGTGCAGGGCGCGCTGGTCGCGGTCGATCAGGCACAGCAGCATGCCGGCACCGGCCGGCAGCAGGCTGAGCCAGGCACAGGCATAGCGCAGCCAGGCACGGCCGTAACCGAGGGTCGCACCGTCGCCGCGTTGTGCCAGCAGCCGCCATGGCCGCATGCCCAGAGTCTGGCCGCCGTGGCACCAGGACAGCGTGTAGTACGTGCCCATGGCCAGCCAGAGTGCGCCGTACAGCAAGGTCAGTTCGCGCCAGTTGCGGATGTCGATTTCACCGCCCTTGATCGCCACGGCGACCACGCCGACCAGGAACCAGATCCCGATCAAGGCCATCAAGTCGTAGAGCAGGGCGAGCATTCGGCGCCAGAGCGGAGCAGCGGGCAGGGACATCGGTGATGGCAAAGCGGGCGCGGGCGGGCGAACATAGCAGGATGCAAGTCGCCTCGCATTTCCGCGTGCCGCCACCGCCGGCAATCCTCGGCCGGACCGTGCAGTGATCAAGACGAGTCTGGATCTGCCGCCGCTGCCGGACGCCGAGCAGGAACGGATCGATGCCTTTCTCGACCAGTTCTGGTCGGAAACCGGCGCCAGCGCCAATACCCTGTCCAGCTACGGCCAGGACTTGAAGCTGTTCGCGCGCTGGCTGTCCCGAGTCGGCAGCGACCTGATCGGCTTCCGCCGTGAACAGCTGTACGACTACTTGGCTGTGCGTCTGGCCGCCGGCTATCAGGCGCGCAGCAACGCCCGCCTGTTGTCGACGCTGCGCCGGTTTTGCCAGTGGGCATTGCGTCAGGGCCTGATCGCGGCTGATCCGAGCGCGCGCGTCGAGGCGCCGAAGCTGCGCCGGGGACTGCCAAAGGCCCCCGGCGAGGGCGAGATCGAAGCGCTGCTGGCGGTGCCCGACCTCGATAATCCGCTTGGCCTGCGTGACAAGGCCATGCTGGAACTGATGTACGCGACCGGTTTGCGGGTATCGGAACTGATCGGGCTCGATCTGGCGGCGGTGAACTTGCGCCAGGGCGTGCTGCGAGTGACTGGCAAGGGCAGCAAGGAGCGCCTGGTGCCGATCGGCGAGGAATCCCTGCATTGGTTGCAGCGATATCATGACCAGGCCCGTCCGATCTTGGCTGGAGCAGGTGGCTGCCAGACGCTATTTCTCGGGTCTGGTGGCCAGGCACTGACTCGGCAGGCGTTCTGGCGACTGATCAAGACCTATGCCGGCGCCGCCGGCATTCGTGCCGAACTGTCACCGCACGGCTTGCGTCATGCCTTTGCCACCCATTTGCTGAACCACGGCGCCGATCTACGTGCCTTGCAACTGCTGCTCGGCCACGCCAGCCTGTCGACGACCCAGATCTATACCCTGGTCGCGCGCGAAGGGCTGAAGCGGCTGCATGCCCGGCATCACCCGCGCGGCTGATATCATTGCCGGCTCGTGCCCAGTCCGTCCGCAGGATTTCATTCATGAACCGTCTTCTTTTCGCCGCTGGCGTGCTCGTCGCGGCCGCCTCCGTGCAGGCTGACGACAAGATCGTCCGCGAAGCAATCCTGTCCCTGGTGCCGAATGCGACGATCGATACGATCGCCGAATCGACCTTGCCGGGCTTCTACGAAGTGGGTCTGGGCGGGCAGCTCGTGTATGTCAGCGCCGACGGCCGCTTTCTGATCCAAGGCGGTGTTTTCGACATCGTCAACAAGGTCGATCTGACCGAGCAGAAGCGCAGCGGTGTCCGCAAGACTGCGCTCGACCAGCTGCCGTCGGAGAACCGGATCGTGTTCGCACCAAGCGAGGTCAAGCACCGGCTGACCGTGTTCACCGATATCGACTGCGGCTATTGCCGCCGTATGCATCAGGAGATGGCCGACTACAACGCCCGTGGCATTGCGATCGAGTACCTGTTCTTTCCGCGCGCCGGGGTCGGCAGCGAATCGTTCCAGAAAGCCGTCAACGTCTGGTGTGCGACTGACAAGAACGACGCCATGACCCGGGCCAAGGCGGGTCAGGAGCTGGAGCGCCGGACCTGCGACAATTCGGTGCTTGACGACTTCCAGCTTGGTCAGCAGATCGGTATCAATGGCACGCCGGCCCTGATTACCGAGAACGGCGACCTGCTGCCCGGCTACATGCCGGCCGATGCCCTGTTGCAGCGGCTGGATGGTCTGAAGCAGGCTCAGGCCGGCAACTGACCGGCAACCGGGTGCGGAACCTTCGCCGCATTGGCCGGTCCGATGCCCATCCAACCCACAATCGGAACTCGCCCTATGAGCCGCTATTTCCTCGCCGCCGGTCTGCTCGCCGGCGCCCTGTCCGTTCAGGCTGACGACAAGGTCGTCCGCGACGCGATTCTGACCCTGGTGCCAAACGCGACGATCGACACGATTGCCGAGTCGACCTTGCCCGGCTTCTACGAGGTCGGGGTCGGCGGTCAGCTGATCTATGTCAGCGCCGACGGTCGCTTCCTGGTCCAGGGCAGTGTCTTCGACATCGTCAACAAGGTCGATCTGACCGAGCAGAAGCGTAGCGGTGCCCGCAAGACGGCGCTCGAGCAGATCCCGGCGGACAAGCGCATCATCTTCGCGCCGAACGAGGTCAAGCATCGGTTGACCGTGTTCACCGACATCGACTGCGGATACTGTCGTCGCCTGCACCAGGAGATTGCCGACTACAACGCCCGCGGCATCGCCATCGAATACCTGTTCTTCCCTCGCGCTGGCGTCGGCAGTGAATCGTTCCAGAAGGCGGTCAATGTCTGGTGCTCAGCCGACAAGAACGACGCCATGACCCGGGCCAAGGCCGGCCAGGAACTGGAGCGCCGGAGCTGCGACAATCCGATTGCCGACGACACGCAACTGGCGATCCAGATCGGTCTGAGCGGAACGCCGGCCCTGATCACCGAGCAAGGCGATCTGCTGCCGGGCTACTTGCCGGCCGATGCCCTGCTCGAGCGTCTGGATGGCTTGAAGCAGGCGCAGGCGGTCGCGGCCAGAAACTGACTCCCGGCGCAGCGGGCCAGTCTGTCGCGGCTGTGCGGAGACTGGCCCGGCCGGTATGCAACCAACCGATGGTGGGTGCGGCCGGGGACCTCCGCTATGCTATGGCGCCCCGCAAAACCGCCCTTCGATGATCGTCCTGTCCGGCAGCGCTGCTCTTTCCACGTTTCGGCTGGAACGATTGAATCTGGCGCTGGCCGAGGCAGGTGACGACAGTCGCCTGCTCGGCGCCCACTGGCTGTACTTTCTCGACCTGGAGTCCGAGCCCGAGGCCGGGATGCTGGCGCGAGTGGCGGCGATTCTGGGGGTGCCGGCCGAAGTTCCCGCGACAACCGGTGCGGCCGAGCTGTTCATCGTGCCCCGGCTGGGTACGATCTCGCCCTGGTCGTCGAAGGCGACCGATATTCTTCGCGGCTGCGGCCTGCCGGTGCGCCGAGTCGAGCGCGGCCAACGCCTGAGCCTGGATCGACCGTCGACCGGCCCCGAGTCACGGCTGAAACTGGCTCGTGTATTGCACGATCCAATGACTCAGTCCTGTCTTGATACGGTACCGGCGGCGGCCGAGCTGTTCGAGCCACGGCCGCTGCGGCCGCTGGCGACGATTCCGCTGTCGGGGCTGG
Organism: uncultured Rhodanobacteraceae bacterium; assembly: GCA_964522235.1. Classification (GTDB taxonomy): domain Bacteria; phylum Pseudomonadota; class Gammaproteobacteria; order Xanthomonadales; family UBA2363; genus Pseudofulvimonas. Next base: position 8,143 of record CAZFUH010000001.1, on the reverse strand, counting down.
AGCAGGCCAATCGCGAGCTTGGCCTGGCCCTGAGCGCCGACGAAATCGACTACCTGCGCGAGCGCTACGGCGAGCTCGGCCGCGACCCGCAGGATGCCGAACTGATGATGTTTGCGCAGGCGAACTCGGAACATTGCCGGCACAAGGTGTTCAATGCCGATTGGTCCGTCGACGGGCAGGCACAGCCACGGTCGCTGTTCGCAATGATTCGCAACACCCATGCCGTGACGCCGGAGGGAACGCTCAGCGCCTATAGCGACAACGCCGCCGTGATCGAGGGCCATGAGGCTGCGCGTCTGCGCCCGGACCCGGACAGCGGTGAGTATGTGCGGCAAGCGGAGATGGCCGCGTATGCAATCAAGGTTGAAACTCACAACCATCCGACCGCAATCGCGCCGCATCCGGGTGCCGCGACCGGCGCCGGCGGCGAAATCCGTGACGAGGGCGCAGTCGGGCGCGGCGGCAAACCCAAGGCCGGTCTGACCGGCTTTTCGGTCTCGCATCTGCGCATTCCCGGCCAGACCGAGCCCTGGGAAGTGCCGCGGCCGTTGCCGCCCGGCTATGCAACAGCGTTTGAGATCATGCGCGATGGCCCGATCGGCGCCGCCGCGTTCAACAACGAGTTCGGCCGGCCCTGTCTGGGCGGCTACTTCCGCAGCTTCGAACAAGTGCGCAGTCCGACCCTGGTGCGCGGCTACGACAAGCCGATCATGATCGCTGGCGGTCTCGGCGCAGTGCGACCCGGGCATGTCGCCAAGCAACGGGTCCAGCCCGGCGATGCGGTCATTGTCCTGGGCGGTCCGGCAATGCTGATCGGTCTGGGTGGGGGTGCGGCGTCATCGAAGGCCGCCGGCGACAGCGCCGACCTCGATTTCGCCTCGGTCCAGCGCGACAACCCGGAGATGCAGCGTCGTTGCCAGGAAGTCATCGATGCCTGCATGGCGCTGGGCGATGGCAATCCGATCGTCGCGATCCACGATGTCGGCGCCGGCGGCCTCAGCAATGCCGTACCCGAGCTGCTGCATGATGCCGGTGTCGGTGGTCGCATCGAGTTGGCGGCGATTCCCAGCGCCGACCCGGCCCTGAGTCCGATGGAGTTGTGGTGCAACGAATCCCAGGAACGCTATGTGCTGGCCGTGCGCGAGGCCGACCTGGCTCGTTTTGCTTCCCTGTGCGAGCGCGAGCGGGCGCCGTTTTCGGTGCTCGGCCAGGCGACCCGGGCCGAGCATCTGGCAGTGCTGGCCGCGGACGGTCGGGCCGTGATCGATCTGCCGATGCAGGTGTTGTTCGGCAAGGCGCCAAAGATGCATCGTGATGTTCGCCGGCTGCTGCCCGCGAGCCAGGCCCTGGATTTGCGGGGGATTTCCATTCAGGAGGCGCTGCCGCGGCTGCTTTCATTCCCGACCATTGGCCACAAGGGCTTTCTGGTGACGATCGGCGACCGCAGCGTCGGCGGTCTGTGCGCGCGCGACCCGATGATCGGCCCCTGGCAGGTTCCGGTGGCCGACTGCGCCGCGACCCTGGCCGATTTCGACGGTCATGCCGGTGAGGCGATGGCGATCGGCGAGCGCACGCCGTTGGCCCTCCTCGATGCCGCGGCGAGCGCCCGGATGGCGGTCGGTGAGGCCTTGACCAACCTGTGGGCGGCGCCGATCGAGCGGATGACCGAGGTCAAGCTGTCGGCAAACTGGATGGCTGCAGTCGGTCATCCGGGCGAGGACGCGGCCCTGTTTGACGCCGTCCATGCGGTTGGCATGGAATTGTGCCCGGCCCTGGGCCTGTCGATTCCGGTCGGCAAGGACTCGATGTCGATGCAGGTGCGCCATCACGTGGGCGAGATCGAGCATGCGACGGTCGCGCCGGTGTCGTTGATCGTCTCGGCATTCAGCCGGATCGGCGATGTCCGCCGGGTCTGGACGCCGTTGCTGGATCGTGACGAGCCGAGCACGATCTGGCAGCTGGATCTGGCCGCCGGCCAGCGCCGCTTGGGTGGCTCCTGTCTGGCCCAGGTCCACGGTCGCGACGGTGGCGCGGCTCCCGACCTCGACGATCCGCAGCTGTTTCTGCGCGGCTTCGGTCTGCTCAGGGCGGCGCGTGAGGCGGGGCTGATCACGGCCTATCACGACATCAGCGATGGCGGCCTGCTGGTCGCCCTGGTCGAGATGGCATTCGCCTCGCATTGCGGTCTGGACGTCGACATCGACTCGACGGATGCCGTTGCCGACCTGTTCGCCGAGGAACTGGGCGTGCTGGTGCAGGTGCGCGACTGCGACCGGCAGAAGTTCCAGGACCGGCTCGCCGAACACGGTCTGCTCGAATATGCGCGGCCGGTTGCCAGCCCGATCGTCGAGCCGCGGGTCTTGGTGCGGACAGCCGGCTCGGTCGTTGGCCAGTGGCCCTGGCAGGAGCTGATGACGGCATGGACGCGCACCACCCATGCCATGCAGCGCCTGCGTGATGAGCCCGGATGCGCGGACGAAGAGCAGCGACAGCGTTGCGAGTTCGCCGCGCCGGGACTGGCACCGATATTGAGCTTCGATCCCAACGAGGACGTCGCGGCACCCTACATCGGCATCGGTGCACGGCCGCGTATCGCGATCTTGCGCGAGCAGGGCGTCAACGGTCAGATCGAAATGGCGGCGGCGTTCGATCGCGCCGGCTTCGCCGCCGTCGATGTCCATCTCAGCGATCTGATCGCCGGTCGGCGCCGGCTGCCGGAGTTCAAGGGCATCGCTGCGTGCGGCGGCTTTTCGTACGGTGACGTGCTCGGTGCCGGCCGTGGCTGGGCAACCTCGATTCTCGAACACGGTCAGCTGCGTGAGCAGTTCGCGGCCTGGTTCGCAGATCTGGATACCTTTGCGCTCGGGGTCTGCAATGGCTGCCAGATGCTGTCCTGGTTGCGCGGGATCATTCCCGGCAGCAGCCACTGGCCGGTGTTTCGGCGCAATCGCTCCGAGCAATACGAGGCTCGCCTGAGCCTGGTCGAGGTGGTCGATTCGCCGTCGCTGTTCTTCGCCGGCATGGCCGGCAGCCGTATTCCGGTGGTCGTTGCCCACGGCGAGGGCCAGGCCGATTTCGCCGTCAGCGGCGGCGATCGGCAACGGGCCAAGACCGTAGCCCGCTATGTCGACGGAGACGGTCGGGTTGCCGAGCGCTACCCGGACAACCCGAATGGTTCCCCTGGCGGCATTGCAGGAGTCTGCAGCGACGACGGCCGGGTCACGATTCTGATGCCGCATCCGGAGCGGGTGTTCCGCAGTGCCCAGATGAGCTGGGCACCGGCCCACTGGGGCGAGGCTTCGCCATGGTTGCGTCTGTTCCGCAACGCTCGCGCGCACCTGGGTTGAGACGATGAAGCCCAATCCGCTGAAGCGTTTCCTGCTCCTGGCCGTGCTCTGGCTGCCGGCGATGTTCTTCGTCTGGGTCTACCTGTCCAGTGTGTTTTCGCTGCCGGCGACCAGCGCCGCCAGTGCGATTCTGGAGTCGCGGTTCGGCGGCATCTTCCAGGCCGCCTATGTCGGCTATCCGAGCGAGCTGATCGACCCCGACGCAGCGGTCCCGACTGCGCCTGGAACACCGAGACAGGGCTCAGGCTATCGCTACGACCATTTGCTGGTTCTGCGCTACAACGAGCGCGCAATGCCCGAGCCGATGCGCGCCGAGCGGCGCGCCGGAACGGAAATCCTGGTCCCGGTCAACAGCATGGTCTACGGCTACGGTCTGGCGTTGATCTGGGGTTTGATCATGGCGACGCCGCTGTCGGCGCGCCGGCGCCTGATACAGATGGCCGCGGGCTGGGCGGCGATCGTCGTGGTCCAGATCTTTGGCCTGGTCACCAATGCCCTGATCAAGGCCATGCAGCATCTCGGCGGCGCCACGCTCGCCGCCGAGGGCATCTGGCTGAATCTGCTCGCCGCCGGCTACCAGTTCGGCTACCTGATTCTGCCGGCCGTGGTGCCGGTGGTACTGTGGGTGCTGATGAACCGCGCCGCGATCGAGCAGCTGACCGGCCGGATCGCGGAACCTGTACCGGTCGCGCCGGTCGAACCCGCAGCCCAGCCCCCGGTAGCGGGGCCGGAGCGAGAACCCGAGAACTGATATGGCCGCCGCACTTCCCGAATCGCCGGTGTCGACCGGCCAGGCTCTGAACGAGGTGCGCATCTGCACCGCCCTGGTCGAGCGCGGCCGTCTGAAAGAGACCGATCTCAATCGCGCCAAGCGCCTGCACGAGGAGTCCGGCGGCAGCCTGGTCTCGTTGCTGACCAAGCTGGGTCTGGCCTCGGAGCGTGACGTCGCCGAGGCGATCGCGTCGGTGCTGGAGCTGCCGCTGAAATATTCCAAGGACGTTTCCGAGACGCCGCCGGAAAATACCCTGCTGCCGCTGCGCTTTCTCAAGCAGCACCACGTCGTTCCGATCGGCGAGAGCGAAACCAGCGTCGAGCTGCTGGTCGCCGACCCTCAGGAAAACTACCCGGTCCAGGCGACCCGCCTGGCCACCGGCAAGCGGGTCGAGGTCGCGGTCGGGTTGCGCTCGGAAATCGACGATCTGATCGAGCGCTACTACGGCCAGGGCCGATCGGCCCTGGGCACGATCGTCGAAAGCCTGAGCGACGACGGCGGTCGCGGCGAAGACGATGTCGAGCATCTACGCGACCTGGCGTCCGAGGCGCCGGTGATCCGGCTGGTCAATCTGGTCATCCAGCGCGCGGTTGAGCAGCGCGCCAGCGACATCCACATCGAGCCGTTCGAAAACCGTCTGAAGGTCCGCTACCGGATCGATGGCGTCCTGCACGAGGTCGAGTCGCCGCCGGCCTCGAGCACCGCTGCGGTGATCTCGCGCGTCAAGATCATGGCCAAGTTGAACATTGCCGAGCGCCGGCTGCCACAGGACGGCCGAATCATGCTCCGCGTTCAGGGCAAGGAGCTGGATCTGCGTGTCTCGACGGTGCCGACCGCGCACGGCGAGAGCGTGGTCATGCGTATCCTTGATCGCGAAAGCGTGGTCTTCGACTTCAAGCGCCTGGGCTTCACCGATCACTTCCTGCCCAAGTTCCTCAAGGTGTTGGAGATGCCGCACGGCATCCTGCTGGTCACCGGTCCGACCGGTTCGGGCAAGACCACGACCCTGTACACGGCGCTGTCGCAAATCAATACGCCCGACGTCAAGATCATCACCGTCGAGGATCCGGTCGAGTACCAGATCGAAGGGATCAACCAGATTCAGGCCAAACCGCAGATCGGTCTGGATTTCGCTCAGGCGCTGCGCTCGATCGTGCGCCAGGATCCGGACGTGATCATGATCGGCGAGATGCGCGACCTGGAGACCGCGAAGATCGCGATCCAGTCGGCGCTGACCGGTCATCTGGTGCTTTCGACCCTGCACACGAACTCGGCAGCGGGCGGTATCACACGCATGCTCGACATGGGCGTTGACGATTACCTGCTGACCTCGACCGTCAACGGCATCCTGGCCCAACGCCTGGTCCGGCGCATGGATCCGGCCCATGCCGAACCGTACGAACCGGCGCCCGAGGTAGTTCGCGAATACCGTCTGGAGCAGTTCAGCGACGAGCGTCCGGTCCGGCTCTATCGGCCGATACCGTCGGCGCTGACGCCGACTGGCTATTTCGGCCGCACCACGATCATGGAGTTTCTGACCATGACCGAGTCGCTGCGGCGCATGGTCATGCAGCACGCCGACGAGCAGAAGTTGCAGGCCCAGGCGCAGGCCGACGGCATGCGCACGATGTTCGAGGACGGCCTGTCGAAAGCCCTGCAGGGAGTCACCACGATCGAAGAGGTGCTGCGTGTCACTCAGGAAAACTAGCCGATCATGACCCTTTACCGCTACAAGGCGGTCACGCCCAGCGGCGAGACTCTGGAAGGGCAGATGGACGCGGCCAGCCCGGACGAAGTGATCGCCAAGGTCCAGGATGCCGGCAATATTCCGTTGTCGGCGGTCGAGGCGGACGGCGCCGTCGGTGTCGGTCTGACCGCCCTGCTGCGCAAGCAGGCGATGAACCCGAAGCAGGTCACGGCATTCACCGACCAGCTGGCCACCTTGATGGGCGCCGGGCAGCCGCTGGACCGGGCCATGCAGATTCTGCTGGAGCTGCCGGAAAGCGAGAAGGCACGCAAGCTGATCAGCCGCGTCCGCGATCAGGTGCGCGAGGGGTCGTCGCTGTCCGATGCCCTGGAAGCGCAGCATGGGGCGTTCTCGCGCCTGTACATCAATATGGTTCGCGCCGGCGAGATCGGCGGCACGCTGGAACGCACGCTGCGCCGTCTGGCCGAGTACATGGATCGCAGTCAGAAGCTGAAGAGCTCGGTAATCAGCGCCCTGATCTATCCTGCGATCCTTGTGCTGGCCGTGCTGGGTGCGATCTTCATGCTGTTGATGTTCGTGGTGCCGCAATTCGTGCCGATGTTCGAGGACATGGGCGCGCAACTGCCGCTGATGACCCGCGTTGTGCTGGCATTCGGCAACGCCTTGACCGGCTATTGGTGGCTGCTGATTGGCGGCGTCATTCTGTTCGCAGTGTGGTTCCAGCGGCAACTGGCGCAGCCTGACAGTCGGCGGGCCTGGGACGAGCGCTTCCTGCGCATGGGATTGTTCGGCACGCTGTTTCTGCGTCTGGATACCGCGCGCCTGGCCCGCACCCTGGGAACTTTGCTGCAAAGCGGCGTTCCATTGCTTACTGCGCTGACCATTGCGCGCAACGTGCTCAGCAATAGTGTCCTGGCTGAGGCTGTCGACGAGGCGACCCATCTGGTCAAGACGGGTGATGGCCTGGGCTACGCGCTGGGCCAGCAGAAGCGCTTTCCGAAGCTGGCGCTGCAGATGGTCGCGGTCGGCGAGGAATCCGGCGAATTGGATACCATGCTGCTGAAGGTCGCCGACACCTTTGATGCTGAAACCAGGGCGACCATCGATCGACTGCTCGCCGCCTTGACGCCGATCCTGACGCTGATCATGGCCTTGGTCGTCGGTCTCATCATGATGGCGCTGCTGCTGCCGATCATGACCATCATGTCCACCGTAGGAGCTTGATCATGTTACGTTTCACCCCCAATGCCCGCCGGGCCGGCGGCTTCAGCCTGATCGAGATGATCGCCGTTCTGGTGTTGATCGGCATCGTCGCGACCCTGGTTGTGCGCAATGTCATGCCCGGCTTCACCGGCGGCCAGGTCAATGCCGCCAAGGCCCAGATCAACACGATTTCGACCTCGGTCGAGGCCTACTACATGGAGAACGGCCGTTACCCGGAGAATCTCCAGGCCCTGGTCAGCAAAGGCCATCTGCGCGAGTCGCAGCTCAAGGATCCGTGGAAGAACGACATTGTCTACCGGGTGCCCGGCCAGAGCGGTCGTGACTTTGACCTGATTTCGCATGGTCAGGACGGCAAGCCTGGCGGTGAAGGAAACAATGCCGATATCAGCAATTGGTGACCCGCGCCTCGCGACCAGCCGGTCGACGTTGCCTCAGTATTGAATCGGTGGTCCAGCGTAAAGGCAGTGATGAACGACGGGCGCGCCAGCAGGCAGGGAACAGGGAGCGGGGCGCAGGCTCGGCCCGCTCGGACAGTCTCGCCAGGGTCGCGACCCCGAAGGCAATCTGTGGTCGGCTGTGCGGTCTCCCGCGAATCGGCCTCATGTTCCGCCCTCCCGCCGCCTCGCCGCCTTTCCAACGTGCGTTCTACTCGCGCCCGCGAAGCGCGCGGTTTCACCTTGATCGAAATGGTCGCCGTGCTGGCCCTGATCGCCATCATCGCGGTGGCGATGACGTTCAGTCTCGTGCGCGGCCTGACTGGGACCAAGGTCATGGCCGCGAGTCGCGATCTGGCGGCGGCGATGCGCTACACCCGCGGCCAGGCAATTCTCAAACGTGAGGAACGCGCGCTCGAGATCGATGTCGAAAACAAAACCTACACTGCTCCTGGTCGCGCCACCGTGCAATTTCCCGAGAACATGTCGATTCGTGTTCGAACCATTCGCAGCGAGTTGACCAGCGACGAAGAGACTTCGGGGCGTATTCGTTTCTTTCCCGACGGCAGTTCCACCGGCGGCTGGGTTCGGCTCGATTCGGGTGCCCGCGAGTGGCTGGTCAATGTCGCCTGGCTGACCGGCGAGATTTCGCTGGAAG